>CAYYFU010000020.1:1663-11909 GCA_964471095.1 uncultured Pseudomonadota bacterium | reverse complement strand
GGACGCCAACCGACGATGACGACCAACGAAAAGGGGGTCATTGTCTGTCTGAACACCTTTTGCCATCTCGACGGTGAACCGGCCTGGAACGAGGTCTGGCCGACGGAGCGTGGGGAAAGGTGTCAAAAGTGTCACATCGAACTGGAGGGGGATCAGCATCGCGCGGAAAATCTGCTTTGTCCGGAGTGCCACGCGGGAGAACGTGCCGGGACCCATGGTAATGGAATCGTGGAGACCTTAGAATGAAACCGGTCCGTTTCATCTCCCTCCCCCTGTTGGTCATCCTCGCGATCGGTTGCGCCCAGCTCAAACCGCAGTCGGAGCCGGAGGCAGAGGCGGAAGGCGTGATCCTCCCGTCGGAGGGGGTTGCCCCTCCCGTCGTCTTTCCCCACCTGGAGGGGTGGAGGGATCCCAAAGGGCACGGGCAATGGGTCAGCCAGTTCGGTCGTACCCCCTGTCTTCAGTGTCATCTGGAGGGTTCGGATCAGGGAGGAGCCATCCCGACCTGCCGTTCCTGTCACCCCCTCTTCCCCCATTGGCCCGGCTGGGTGGACCCCTCCAACCATGGGAGGTGGGTTGAGCAAAAGGGAAATTCCTGCGGGACGAACTGCCATGGGGCCGACTTTAATGGCGGGCTCTCCGGTGTCTCTTGCAATGACTGCCATGAGATTTATCCCCATCCGCCGGACTGGCGTGAACCTGCGGTGCATGGGGAGATTGCCCGGACCGAGGGGAAACCGCTTTGCCGGGCCTGTCACGGGGAGGACCTGCGCGGGGCGACGAGCGGTGTCAGCTGTTATCAGTGCCATGCCCCGTATCCCCACTCGGAGAACTGGAGGGAGCCACGACGACATGGGGTGACCGTTGTTCAGAACGGCACGGCCGGTTGCCGGACCGCCTGTCATGGATCGAACCTCGAAGGGGGACTCTCGGGCGTCTCCTGCAGCCGCTGTCACGACGTTTATCCGCATCCCGCCGGCTGGTCAGCGGGGCTCCAACATGGCAGCCAAGCGCTTCAGGATATTGATTCCTGCAAGTCCTGTCATGGGATCGGTTTGAATCGATCTCCCACCGGAGGTCCGACCTGCCAAGGGTGTCACCCGAGTCTCCTGCGACACCCCCAGGCGGCGATGGTGACCGCCGATCCTGACTGGGGTTCACCGGCAGGACATGGGCGATACTTCCTGGATCTCCCCGATCACGATGAGACCTCGGAATGCCAACTCTGTCATGGCGAGGACCTTCGCGGGGGGATTTCGAATAAGAGTTGCACCAGCTGTCACCCGGCGTTTCCGCATCCGGCCGGTTGGGGAAACCCGACCGGGGAGCAGAGCCACACCAGTTTCGTTCGTGAGAACGGCTTCAGTTTTTGCCGAACGGCCTGCCATGGCTCGGATTTTCGCGGAGGGATTTCCCGAATCTCCTGCGGGGCGGCGGGGTGTCATCAGACGTTCCCTCACGACGCCTCGTGGAAGAATCGAGGCAATCATGATCGAAGCTTTGTCGAACAACTGGCGCATGGCAAGACCCGCCCCTGCCTCGGCTGTCACGGAGAGGACTACCGCGGCGGCCCGTCTCAGGTCTCCTGTGATCGCTGTCACCGATTGAGTCATATCCCGGGTGAGTGGGGGAATTTCTCTTCACACGGCGCCGCCTATCGGGGGGATCAGGAG
The DNA here is from genome assembly GCA_964471095.1 of uncultured Pseudomonadota bacterium. GTDB lineage: Bacteria > UBA10199 > UBA10199 > JACPAL01 > JACPAL01 > CAYYFU01. The sequence continues at coordinate 10,236 of CAYYFU010000020.1, read as the reverse complement.
GAAGGGGCTGATCGTTGCAGCCGTTGTCATGGGGCCCCGGTCGGGTTCAACGATACCTATTCCGGACTCAGACCGGTCAAACAAATAGCCCCGGTCTGTTCCGGTTGCCATCCTGCCTACCCCCACATCTCGTATCGAACGTCACAGACCTACCCCTGGAAGGGGGAGAATGGGGCCGCCCATATCCGTTTTATCAATCGCAACCGGAGTCTCCTGACCGGTTCCAGTCTTGATGATCCGGCCCTCGTCGATTCAATTCAGGAAACCTGCGGCAACGGAGGGGGGTGTCATACGGACGGTCGATTCTCAAGCGAACGAGACAATACCTCCGCCGCCTGTTCAGCAGTCTGTCACTCGCCTTAGGGAGGCTATTTCTTCTTACGACCGTCAGTGACACGACGCACAGGTCGGGTGTACTGGATTCCTGTTCTCGGGCCGTCGAACGGTATTGTGGCAGGTGCCGGCGGTTCCCCCGGTACAGGTTGCCTGGGCGGCGCTGAGGCCCAAGGGTGACCAGGTATCGCCTCGGGGGACACGGGAGTGGAGATTCGGGTCAAAGTCGCGCGGATGGACGACCATGAAAAAGGGATGCCTCTGTCTGTAGTAACCATGCGCACTGGATCCATCAACCCATCTGGCAACGCGCTCATAAAGCCGAAAGGCCCCGTGCGGATAGGCCCAATGGCAGTCGTAACAACTGGTCTCCGAGGCCTCGAGCCCCCTGCGGATGTCGTCCGGCGGCCCCTCTCCCCATCTGTTATAGGGAACCGTATCCGCACCGACCTGCGTGGTCGGCTCTCCCTGTTCGTCGCGATTCCCATAGAAATGCATCGTGTAATCGCCGTGGCAGTCCCGACAATAACCGACCTGGGCGTCGGTAAACGTCGCCTGACTCTCTCCATACGGATCGTTCCAATCGGGGTACCCCAGCATGACAGACTGCTCCCAGGAGGGGTAAAAGCGCGCCTGATTCCTGTACAGTCCCGATGACTGGGTAAAATACCATCCATGCCCCATCCCTGCCTTCCAGCTGACCCCCTCGACCGTTCGGTGCGTGATCTCGCCGAAGGAGTGGGTATGACAGGCGGCGCACTGGAACCCACCCACGACGGTATCGTAATTCACCCCGTGACACTTCTGGCAGGCATCCGTTTTTCCTGAATTGATCTTCCCCACAAAATTGAGGGCATGCTGGTTTGGCTTTCTTCCATCCCCTCCGGAGGCCCAATCGGTCCCTGCCGGCAATTCGAGGGAAGAGTGCGGATATTCATCATGACACCGGTAACAGGAGGTTTGGGAAAGCCCCCCCTTCAGGTTGGCCCCGTGACACCCTTGGCAGGGCGCAAAATCGGGGCGGCTCTGTCCCGATCCGAGGTCCACCTTCGAGAGGTTCGTTTGAACATAGATCCCATGCCCGCTTTGTGTGCCCCAGTCAGTCCCATGGGGGTACAAGGGATGGCACTGAAAACAACTGACACCGCTTGCTCCCCCTCTTAAATCATCCCCATGACACCCCTTGCAAACCGTTTTACCGCTCCCCCTTGCCGTCTCGCCGTGGGAGGTCGGCACAGCCCAGTTCGTCTCGTGGGGGTACAGGGCATGGCACTGAAAACAACTGACACCGCTCCCCCCGCCGCTCAAATCATCCCCATGACAGCTCTTGCAAACACTCTTGCCATCCCCCTTGGCCGACATCCCGTGGTTTTCGGGCCTCGCCCAGTCCGTTGGATGCGGAAAGATGGAATGACAGCTGGAACAGGAAACGGCCGCAAGCCCCCCCTTCAGGTCGGTGCCGTGACACTCGGTCTGGCAGCCCCCTTTTCCCTGCTGGAGGACGAGGGCGCCATGTCGCTCCTTCTCCTTCCAGTCGACAACGTGGGGATAGATCGCATGACACTGCAGGCAACTGACCCCGCTCTCCCCCCCCAGGAGGTCATCGCCATGACAGCCGGTGCAGAGTTTTTTCCCCCCTCCCTTGGCGCTGGCCCCATGAAAGAGGGGATCCTTCCAGTCTGTGATGTGGGGAAAGACCGCATGACATCGGTTGCAGGAAACCCCCGAGAGCCCCCCCTTCAGATCGGTGCCGTGACATTGGGTGGTGCAGGTGGTCTTGCCGTTGCCCATGACCGACTTGCCATGTTGTGAAGGGGAGTCCCAACCCTCGGCGTGCGGATAGATCTGATGGCACGAGGCACAGGCAGGGGCCCCCTCGACGCGTGGGGTCGAGGCCTGATGACATTCAAGGCAAACCGTATGCCCCCCCTGCAGGACCCATCCGCCGTGCGAGTCGGGATTTTTCCAGTTCTCGGGGTGCGGAAAGACCGGCGGGAGGGGAGAAACGACCGAGGGGTTGATCGGCGGCTCGGTCAGTTCCTCGCTAAGGAACCGTTTGAGATCGGCACAGGAAGCAAGAAAGAGTATCGCTAGCGCGAAACAACACCAACCGAGCCCCATTGGGAGGGCCTTTGTGCCGCCTCCAGTCATTAAACCTATTATATACCAATGGACTCGAGGTGTCGCATGATCGGGATCATGCCTGTTATTTCTTTTGCATCCCCTCCATCCCCGGCATATCGGACGGCATCTCCATCATCGGGTGGTGCCACTCCTGACTACCTACCGGCCCCCTGTAAATCAGAGGGGGGGACCTTATTAGTAACTTCGAATGAGTCCGGATTAATAGTGGTAGAACGAGATATGGCATATCTCCGAAAAATTCGGCAGGGAAGTGAAATACACACCGGCAAAACGTAGACCACTCCATGCCGTGTAGGTGAAATAAGTGGAGACGTAATAAGTGTCGTCCACCGGCGTTAACATGCCGACATCCACATAGACGCTGTCGTTGGTGAACCAGCCGTAAATTCCTTCCACCAGAGAGACGCCGGAATAAAGATAGACTCCCCCTATACTCTTGTTGGTGTCGGAGGTGACAAAGATCATGCCGTCTGTGTTGATATTGCAGTTGTTCGAGTAGAGGTAGTAGTAACCCTCGAAAATCGTTTCCTCGGTGGAAGTCAGAAACCGCAGGTGGTCGGCCGTGTAGTCGAGCATGAACTCATAAGGGGAAAGGGTGTTAGCCGGAATCTCAACAGGGGGTTCGTTCAGTGTGGTGGTATCGGACGTATCTCCAGAAAAACCTCCTTGCCAATGTAACCTTTTTGGGTTACAGTCCAGTTGTCGACAATGCGGCTGATCTACTATCGAACCAGCAGGGGAGATGAACCGGTGCGGGATTACATCCGAGAATTGCCGGATCATGAGCAGACAACCGCCGATTCACTTTTTTCGGAGTTGGCGCAAAAAGGCTACCTGCCGCCGCCGTTTGCAAGGAAACTGAAAGGGGTAGAAAAATTATGGGAACTTCGTCCGGGCCGGCACCGGGTGATCTATTTCTATTACCGGGGGAATACCGCGGTTCTGCTTCATGCCTTCAAGAAGCAATCGCAAAAAACGCCGGAGAAGGATATCGAGGTCGCCCTCTCCCGGATGAATACCTTCGAGAAGGGAGGAGTATAAATGAGAAATCCGCATGCAGGCGCTAATTTTCGCACCGATTTGAGAAAGAAGCTGAAGAATGCTCCGTATCGGAAGGAGTATGAGCTTGCCCGGGCCCGTTTGAAGCTCCAACTCAAGATTCAGGAACTGGCAAAGAAGAAGGGACTTTCAGTGAGGCAGCTCGCCAGTCGGGTGGGAACCAGCGGCACACAAATCCAGCGCCTGCTCGATACAGAATCCGAAAAAGACTTTCGCTTGGGAACCTTGGTGAGGATTTCCCAGGCGCTGGGCAAGCAACTAGAGATCAACTTTCGCTAGCATCCCCCACGACACCTCCCAATGACGGGGAGGCCTTCCGTCCCCTCCGAAACTACTTCTTCTCCCCCTCCATCCCCGGCATATCGGACGGCATCTCCATCATCGGGTGGTGCCACTCCTTCATCGCATCCTTGTCACAGCACCGCTTGATCCCGAGATAGAAGCTGCAGAGGATCGAGAGGATCGAGGCGATCGTGACGAACCCGCCGATGATCTTGCCGGTCTTCTTGCAGAAAAACCCCTCGCCGCACGCCTTGTTGAAGAGCAACAGCCCGGAAACCAGGGCGATGAACTGCAGTGCCAGCGCGGCATGCATATGAAACGGCATGAAGTGTCCCATGATTTTCCCCCCTTTGACGGACGCCCTAACAGAATTTGAGAAGTGAGTCGAGCAGATTGTCACGGCACGCCGTTGGTGCCATGGCAGGCGGCGCAACCGCTGGTTCCTTCGGCAAGCGCCTGGTCATGGATCGCGTCAATGTCAACCCCGATTCCGGTTCGATCGACCCGATGGATGTTGTCGAGATTGTGGCACTGGGTGCACTCGGCCCGTCCCCAGCCTCCCGGGTGCTCCTCTTCCGTGAGGACCAACCCCTCCGGCGAATCGAGCAGATTCCCGTAATCCTCCCCGTCGCTGGTCGCCTCTCCGAGGCAGCCGAGAGAACAGAGCCACAGGAATAAGATCCAATATTTCATCGTTTGGAACTCCCTCGACCGGCATGACAATCTTGACAATAATTAACGGTGTGGCAGGCGTCGCACTTGCGCGGATTTGCCCGCGCCTCGATCGAGTGGAAAAACCGGAAATTCCTCCGGTGCATCTTTTGTTGGATCGTATCCCGGCGTTGATGGCAGTTGATACAGAACCGATCGCTGGTGTGGCAGGTCTGACACTCGGACGGGTTCTGTTTGGCGTAAACCTGGTGTTTCTCCTTCCATCCGCTTCGGTGGGACCCCGGCTTTGGAGGACCGTCCTGGTGACAGGTGGTGCACGGTTTCTTCACGTCCAAGATCGGTTTGGGACTGTTGTGGCAGAGGTGGCACCCCTGTTTGTTGACCTTGGTTCTGTCGGCATACGACTCCGGGTCGGCATGGCAGGTCTCGCAGGCGACCGACAACGACTCAAAGATCGGGGTGTGCATCTCGTGGTTATAAACATCGAAAGGATGCTTCTTCTCCTTGGCAAGCAAGGAGCTGCCCGACACCAACCAGAGGATCAGAACAACCCTAAACATCACCATAGTGGTACTCCAATCGCACCGTTCCCCTCAGATCCCTTTCAAAGAGATTATTCCGGTTATACTCAAACCCGGCCGAGACGTTTCCGTTCTTGATGAATCGATACCCCGCCTCCAGATAAGTGGAAAGGGCCGAGTCGTTGTCCTGTGTCACCTTGGTGTATCGGGTGAGGTCAACACCCGTCCCAAGAAAGAGAGAGGGTGTCAATTCCTCCACGGCGCTGGTCCGTCCGCCATGAACCGTCCCGCCAAAGCTGTTGAAGAGATAGTAGGCCGGCTCGACCGAAAGGCCGATCGACTCAAAGGAGACCGGGAAGGCGGTCTCCAGCAGATGTCCGTTCCGATGCGCCGCGGTCTGGATCTCGTTGCGATGATAACTGTAGCTCTGGACCGCGTCGAGGAGTCCGGAGATCAGCGTCCAGGTGGAGGTGAGCCGACCGCTCACCGAACGGCCGGTGGTGAAGAGACTTAAAACGGTGCGGCGGGAGTTGAGCCGATCGATGTTGAAATAGTTTCCCTCGACCGTCAGCGCCAATCGGGAGAAGGGGCGCAGGTCAACACCGACCGTGGTCGCCTCCATCTTTTTCCCCGGCAGGTCATACTCGGCGAGGCTATAGAGGAGCGGGGCGGCGGGTCCGTCAAAGCGATGGGAGAGGTTGAGGCCGGCCCGTAACGAGTCGTTTTGCCGGAGATCCGCGGTATTGAGATCGTTTCGTCTCCAGGCAAAATGAAACCGGCCGTTGGTTTGCGCAAGATCGGAAAATCCAAGCGAGAAGCCGGTCAGCAACCCATCATCCCGATTAAAATCCCCTCGTTCCACGGTCCGTGGAATGATCGAGTAGAATATGATATCAACATGTTCCTGGGGAGCCAATGACAGTTTAAGACCATCACCCATTTCGGTCGAAAACCCCTCATTTAGAAATTGCCGACCGAAAACCAATCCAACCTTGTCGATCGGTCGGATCCGAAGCGCCGCTTGATAGAGATCGTAATCGTCCAGAGATTGAGAGAAATCGCGAAACAGCCGCATGTCGGTTTGGGCGGAGAACCGGCTGTCGGGTTTCCCATAGCCAAGACCGAAGTAACTGTTGAGTGGGGTTTCGCGGTTCCCTGAGGCTGCCTCCCGGATTTGACCGGCCCATTGGGTGTCAACCCGAAGCCCCTCCGCTTGGAGGGGTCCTGCGTGCCCCAAGATGACCAACAAGCTGGGAACGAGGAGAAGTCTCTTCATTATCTTGTAGTAATAAGGGTTTAGCAATCCTCAAAACATGATCTGGATCATGTCTCTAATAATCCAGATGGGGCTAACATTCTATCAAAATAAGGGGGTGGGGAACATGCCCGGGTTGCATGTGAAATTTGAGATCTCCCCCGAGGATTTCCTGACGCACCTGACCGATGCGGCCTATCGGGTCGCGTTGCAACAGGGGTTTAGGGGTTCTTTTTTGGATCTGAAGCTGGGGATCCAGCGGGCGCTGCATGACCTGATCCAGAGGGAGATGTTCGTGACCGATCTCTGCGGTCTTTTCACGATCTGTCGGGAGGCGGCACAGATGGACCCTTGGTCGAAAGAAGCAGGACAGTATTTTGAGAATCATCGGAACGAGAAAAAATGATCTGCCCACTCTGCCAATTGCAATTTAAGGAGGAATCTGCCTGCCGCGGTTGCGGCCTGCGCGGAAATTGCCGCCTGGTCCGCTGTCCCCGATGTTGCTATGAGTTTGTGGAATCGTCGCCAACCCTGGAAAAATTTAAGAAATTTGTGACAAAATTCCTTAACCGAAAGAAAGGACGAATCGCTGATGCGAGAACGATTGGATGAAAAAAATGCCTCCGCGCAGACGATCCGTCGCCACCGTTTGACGGAGCGGCTTTTTGCGGATGTGTTGCAAACACCGGAAGAGATCTGGGAGCGGGATGCCTGCGAACTCGAAGATGAAAAGGTCCTCTCCGAGGAGGCGGTCAGCGCGATCTGCGCCTTTCTGGGGCATCCGCCTGCCTGTCCTCACGGACGTCCGATCCCGCCGGGCCCTTGTTGCCAGCTCTATCAAAAAGAAATTCGTCCCTTTGTGGTACCGCTGGTCGAAACCGAAGTCGGCAAGTCCTACAAGATCGCCTTTATCACCCCCAAGAATCTCCAGCGACTGGATCGCTTGACGGCGCTGGGTCTCCATCCGGGGAATATCATTCGGATCCAGCAGAAACGTCCCTGTTATCTGATCCGTATCGGAGAGACCGAAATCGCGATTGATCAGGAGATCGCCCGGGAGATCTATCTGAAGACGAACGGCCTTGCCGCTGCCTGAGCCTGCGCATCTGCCGAGATGATATCGATCATGGCCCCGGGAGGCCCCATCCGCCAGAATGACTTCATGCCATTCAAGATCGTTCGAAAAGAAATCGTTGCCCCCAAGACCTTCCTTTGGGAGGTCGCCGCCCCGGAGATCAGTGAGGCGGCCCAAGCCGGTCAGTTTGTGATGATCCGGTTGCAGGAGCAGGGGGAACGAATTCCGTTGACGATTGCGGATTGGGACAGATCACGCGGAACGATTACCTTGGTGGTCAAGGCGATCGGGAAAACGACCGAGGAGATGTCTCTCTACACGGAGGGGTCCTCCTTTCTGGATCTGGTCGGTCCGTTGGGAAACCCGACCCGGATCGAACCGCTTCCCCATCTGGCCCTGGTGGGGGGTGGGATCGGGGTGGCGCCGCTTTATCCGATTCTGCAGGCGTTCCACGAGACCGGCACCCATCTGACCACGTTGATCGGTTTCAAGAACGCCGGGGAAATTTTCTGGCGTGACCATTTTGAACCGTTGTCGCACCGTTTTCTTCTTTTTACCGAGGATGGTTCCGCCGGATCGAAAGGGACGGTGGCGGACGGACTTCGTTCTCTGGTTGCCGATTTTCCGTTGGATCAGGTGATTACGGTTGGTCCCCTCGGGATGATGCAGGCGGTGGCGGAAATAACTCGTCCCTGGGAAATTCCGACTATCGCCTCGATGAACCCGATCATGGTGGATGGAATCGGGATGTGCGGCTCCTGTCGGGTGAAGGTGGGGGGGAAGGTCCTGTTTGCCTGTGTCGATGGTCCGGACATGGATGCCCATCAGGTTGATTTTGAGGAACTCAAAATTCGCCAACGTCGTTTCCTGACCGAAGAACAGGAAACGCTACGCCGTTACCGGGAAGAATGTCGCCTCAAGGTTGCGAAGGAGGCGCGTCGATGACCGAGCCCAAAAAGATCCGGCGGCAACGAATTCCAATGCCGGAGTTGTCTGCGGCCGGGAGAAAAGACAACTTCAAGGAGGTCAACAGCGGTTATTCGGAGGAGTTGGCCCGGGATGAGGCACAGCGCTGTCTCTATTGCAAAAAACCGTTTTGTGTCCAGGGGTGTCCGGTCGGAATCGATATCCCCGGATTTATCCGAAAGATTGCGGAGGGGGATCGAGCCGGCGCCTACGCAATCCTTCGTTTCTCCAATCCGTTGCCGGCGGTTTGCGGAAGGGTCTGTCC
>CAYYFU010000020.1:0-1653 GCA_964471095.1 uncultured Pseudomonadota bacterium | reverse complement strand
GACGCAGTGCGAGGCCCGTTGTGTCCTGACCCGCAAGGGAGATTCCGTCTCGATCGGTTGGTTGGAGCGATACGCCGGCGACTGGGGGATTGAGCATGAGACCTCACCCCCTTCCCCTCTCCTTACTAAGGAGAGGGGTGCCGAAGGCGGGGAGAGGTCAGTAGCCATTGTCGGTTCCGGTCCTGCCGGGCTCGCCTGTGCCCAAGACCTGGCGGTGACGGGCGTCGAGGTGACCGTTTTTGAGGCGCTCCATCTGGCGGGCGGGGTGTTGAGTTACGGGATCCCGCCGTTTCGTCTGCCGCGCCGTGTTGTGGCGCAGGAAATCTCCCTGCTCCAGAAGCTGGGGGTGCGTTTCGAGTTTAACAAGGTGATCGGCAAGACGCTGACCTTGAACGATCTCTTCCAGAAACGCCATTTTAACGCGGTTTTTATCGGGACCGGTGCCGGCCTGCCCAAGTTTCCCGGCCTGCCGGGGGAAAACCTGAACGGGATCATGAGTGCCAACGAATTTCTGACCCGCGTCAATCTGATGGAGGGGTATCGGAAGGCGGATACCCCGATGGGGGTTGGTCGGAATGTCGTGGTGATCGGTGCCGGGAATACCGCGCTGGATGCGGCCCGTACCGCCCTCCGACTGGGTTCCTCGGTTAAGGTTGTCTATCGCCGGACGGAAAAAGAGGCCCCTGCCCGGATCGAGGAACTGCGACACGCCCAGGAAGAGGGAATTATTTTTGAGTGGCTGACAAACCCGGTCAGTTTTTCCGGTGGTGCGAAGGGAGATGTCTGTTCCATGCGGGTCATTAAGATGCGGTTGGGGGAGCCGGATGCCTCGGGACGTCAGAGCCCGCATCCGATCGAGGGGTCCGAGTTTGAGATCCCGACCGATACGGTCATCATCGCGCTCGGAACGGTTGCCAATCCGATCATCTCCCGGAGCGCCTTGGGGCTTAAAACCAACCGATGGGGTTATCTGGAGATCGATGAAGCCACCGGGATGACATCGCTGCCCGGAGTTTTTGCCGGGGGGGATATCGTGACCGGTTCGGCCACGGTGATCCTGGCGCTCGGCGCCGGTCGCAAAGCGGCCCGTGGCATTTTGAACTATTTGAACAAGGAGGTGACTCATGGCCTCGCAATGTCCCAAGTGTCATGAGACGGTCGACGAGGATGTCGTCTGTTGTGCCGGGGTGGAGTTTCAGTGGCTCTGTCAGCAGTGTCACAAGCGGACACGCGGTTTTATCTTCCCGTTTGGTCGTTGCCCGCTGTGCGGAGGCGAACTCAAGCGAGTCGAAGGAAAGAAGGGTTTGTCCGGTTCGAGCCAGTTGATTTTGCAGGAGGCGTTGCAGATTGAAGTGACCAGCCATCTCTTTTATCGACGGCTTGCGGCGGCCGTGGAGGACCCCGAGGTGGGTGACTTTCTGGAATCGATGGCAACGATGGAGAGGGATCATGCCCTGGAGCTTTCCCAAAAATATCATCTCCATCTGGGGGAGGAGATGTTTCGGGATGACGGCAAACCGTTGCCGTATCCCTTTTTTGAGGACCTCTGTTTTTTTGCCGACACCGGGGATCTCCACCGGCTCTATGACTGCGCGATTCGTTTAGAGACAAAGACCCTGGATTTTTTCAGAGAGAAGGCCTCTCTCCTGCCCG
>CAYYFU010000019.1:7868-12125 GCA_964471095.1 uncultured Pseudomonadota bacterium | reverse complement strand
GGGCATCCGGGAGCCAGGTATGAAGGGGGAAGACCGGGACCTTGACCGCGAATGCCAAGGCAAAGGCCCCGAATAACCACCACTGCTGGTGGAGGGGAAGACTGAGTTGATAAAGATCATTCAAATTAAAGCTCTCTCCTCCCAAAAAGTAGAGGGCCAGGATCGCCGCAAGCATGAGGAGACTCCCGACCATCGTGTACAGGACAAACTTGATCGCCGCAGTGACCCGCCGGGGTCCTCCCCAAACACCGATCAAGAAATACATCGGGATCAGCATCGCCTCCCAGAAGACATAAAAGAGGAAGAGATCGAGACTCGCCAGCGCCCCGAGGATCCCGGTTTGGAGAAGGAAAAAGGCGGCAAAAAATCCCTTCAGCCGGACGCGAATTTCCGCCGATGAGGCGATCACAATCGGCATCAGCAGGTTGGTGAGTCCGATCAACAGCAGACTGAAACCATCCACCCCGAGGCGGTAGAAGATATGAAATCCGGGGATCCAGGGAGCCGTTTCCAAAAATTCGAACTCACCGGTCCCGGAAAATTTGAGAAAGAGCCGGAGGGTGAGCCCCAGGGGGAGGAAAGAGAGTCCAAGGGCGGAGAGACGGAGGAGCCGGTCCTGTTTGAACAGCAACAGGGGGATCAACCCCAACAGCGGGGAAAAGATAATCGCCGTCAACAAATGAGGATCAAGTTCCGTCATAGCACAAAGTAAAGAATCACACCGAGCGCCCCAACGACAAAGAAGAGCGCGTAATTCTGCACCATCCCGGTTTGAAACAGGGTCAGGGTGCGGCCGAACAGACCGACGGTCTCCGCGGTCCCATGGACGGCCAGACCGTCAATCACCTTCTCATCATGAAACTTCCAACAAACGATTTCGGAAACCCACCGGATCGGCCGGATGAGAACCCGATCATAAAGTTCATCGACATAATAACGCCTTTCCAAAAGTCGATGAACCGCCCGAATTTTCTCGGTCGCGCGACCAACCAACCCCAGCTTTTGGGTGTAAAAGAGGGTGACGAACAAACCGACATGCAGGACCCAAAAGAGAGTCCCGCCTGACAAAAGGAGTTCGATCCCATGTCCCGCCTGCTCCACCTTTTCGTAAAATTCCGTGTACGGGAAGAGCGGGGCGAGCCAGCGGAAGAAATGGTCCCCGCCATGAAAGACCGTTGGAATACTGATCCACCCCCCGATCAAAGAGAGCAGACCGAGCATCATGAGCGGCAATGTCATCATCACTGGCGATTCGTGGAGGTGATATTTTTTTTCCGGATCCAGACGGGGGGTTCCCAGAAAGGTGAGCGCAAAGAGACGGCACATATAAAAGGAGGTCAGCCCCGCCCCCAAAAAACCGGTGAACCAAAGGAGCCGATGGCCGGTGGCATAAGTATGAAACAGGATGGCATCCTTGGAAAAAAATCCGGCAAACGGAAAGACCCCGACAATCGCCAGGATCGCCAGCAAAAAGGTCAAAAAGGTCGCCGGCATCTTCTTCCGCAACCCCCCCATCTTCCAGATATCTTGCTCGCCGGACAACGCATGGATAACCGACCCGGCCCCCAAAAAGAGCCCCGCCTTAAAAAAGGCATGCGTCATCAGATGAAAGATACCGGAGGAAAACGCCCCGACCCCGACCGCCAGGAACATGGTGCCCAGTTGCGAGATCGTTGAGTAGGCGAGAATTTTTTTGATATCCCGCTGCACCAGGCCAATGGTGGCGGCAAACAAGGCGGTTGACGCCCCCACGATCGCGATCACCTCCATCGCCACCGGGGAAAGGGTGTAGAGAAAATGCATCCGGGCAATCAGGTAGACTCCGGCCGTCACCATCGTGGCGGCATGAATCAAGGCGGAGACCGGTGTCGGACCGGCCATCGCATCGGGCAACCAGACATAAAGCGGAATTTGTGCCGATTTGCCGATCGCCCCGATAAAAAGGAGCAGTCCCGCCAGCGTGGCGCACCCTTGCAGATCCCCGCGGAACTCGTTCAACCGATCAAAACTCAACAGACCGCCGGTTGGATCCACTCCTCGGGAGACCAGCGCTGAAAACAGGACAAACATCCCCAAGAGAAAACCAAGATCGCCGATCCGGTTCACGACAAACGCCTTCATCCCGGCCGCCGCCTTCGCCTCATCGGTAAACCAGAAGCCGATCAGCAAGTAAGAACAGAGCCCAACCCCCTCCCAGTCGATAAAAAGGAGTGGCAGACTGGAGGCCAGGACCAACACCAGCATCGCGAAAAGAAAAAGGTTGAGATACGAGAAATACCGGGCGTAACCGGCATCCCCCCTCATGTAACCGATCGAATAGAGATGGATCAGCGAACCAACCCCGGTCACGACCAACCCCATGACCAGTGACAGCCGATCGACCTTGAAGGCGACCGGGACCGTGAGCTGACCGATCGAAATCCAATCCCACAACGGACGGGTGGTGATCCCTTCCGGCGGAGATCCGGCGATGGAAAAAAGCAGGAGCATCAAGGCGAAGGAGAGCAGTGGGAATAATAAACCGACGAGCGAAACGAGGGGCGTTGGAATCGATCTCTTGCCACTCCGGCAAAACAGCGCGATCATCCCGTTCAACAGCGCACCGCCCAAAGGGAAGAGCGGTACCAACGCCACGATCAGACTTAACGGCAACCCTAGAACGAGTGATTCCACATTTACCCCTTCAGAAAACGGGCCTTCGCCAAATCAATCGACTCCAATTTTCGGAAGATCGCCACCAGGATGGCGAGCCCCACCGCCACCTCCGCCGCCGCCAGCACGATCACAAAAAAGCTGATCACCTGCCCCTCCATCCCCCCCTGAAAACGGCCAAAGGTGATAAAGGCGAGATTCGCGGCATTCAGCATCAACTCGATCGACATCAGAACCACCAGGGCATTGCGACGCGTGATCACCCCGGTCAACCCGATCGCAAACAGGATTGAACTCAACGTCAAAAAATGGGCGAGTGTCACCATCGTTTCCCCAACATGACGACGCCGGTTACGGCAATCAGCAGCAGAAGTGAAGCGACTTCAAAAGGAATTAAATAATGAGAAAAGAGGAGTCTGCCGACCTCCCGGATCGTTCCGTACTGTTCCGACGGAACCGCCGGCAGCGGAAGCGATAAAAAACCGAGGCGCATCACCAAAAAAATCCCCAAATAACCGCCAAACAGGATCCCGACCGCGGAGGCAAAGGTCATCTTGATCTTCCGAAGCTCCTCCCGCCCCAGATCGAGCAACATGATGACAAAGACAAACAGCACCATGATCGCCCCGGCATAGACCAGGATCTGCATCGCGGCGAGAAAGTGCGCCCCCAACAGGACAAAAAGGGCGGCGACCCCAAACAGGGAAAGGATCAGGGCAAATGCCGAGGACAAGGTGTTACGAAAGGAGATCACCAGCAGCGCCGAACCGACCGCCAAAGCCGCAAAAAAATAGAAAAAGAGGAGCGCCATGCCGGGCAGGTTTTATCCCGCTTAAGGCATGACAATCAAGGAATTTCAGCCATTTACTGGGTGATCTCGCAGCAACCGTCCACGCAGGTCATGCAAGAGACACCCTCATTCGGGCAGACGTCGTTTGCGGTGTTACCGTCTCCCAGCTGATTCTCCGCGAACTGCTGGCACTCGAAGTCAACCGAGCAGTCGGTGATCTCACAGGTATCTGCCTCATCCGGACAACCTGCCGCATAGGTCGTAGTCTCGGTATTGTCGAAATCGTCGCAGTCGTCGCAGATCCCGACTCCGTCGCCATCTCCATCAAAACTGCAGAAATCACCGTAGCATTCGGTCGTGGTGGTCGACTCGAAGTCGTCGCAGTCGGCACAGATCCCGAACCCGTCGTTGTCATTGTCCTGATCGCAGAAATCGGCGATGAAGTCATCGTAGCACTCGGTGGTGCTCGCCGGGTCCCCATCGTCGCAGTCGAGACAGGTCCCGAACCCGTCGCCGTCGAGATCGTCGTCGCAGAAATCATCCCCAAAACACTCGTAGGTGCTGTCGGAATCCCAGTCATCGCAGTCGTCGCAAAGCCCGAAGCCGTCCTGATCGGTGTCGATCGCGCAGAAGTCGTCCTCATAGCAGCCGACCGTGACCGTTGCATCGGCATCGTCACAATCAACGCAGAACGGCACACCGTCGCCGTCTTCATCGTCGTCACAGCCGTCAAACTGAGCCGGGATGCAGTCCCCGTCGGCGTCCACCTCATCCGGCGTGCAGGCGAAATCGGCATCGCAAAAGTCCGGGACATC
>CAYYFU010000019.1:0-7858 GCA_964471095.1 uncultured Pseudomonadota bacterium | reverse complement strand
CGTCCGCATCCACGAAAAAGTCCGCGATCTGGCTCTTGGAACCGCCCAGCTTCAGCGCCTGGATCTCGCTGGACCAGAGCGCTTCATAGATATCCGGGACCTCGTCGCCGTCGCTGTCAAACCGGTCGGCGTTGACGCAGCCGATCCCGTTTTGAAAATCGCCGGCATCGGCCAAGCCGTCGCCATCATCGTCGGTGTCGTCGGCGTCGGCGGTGCCGTCATTATCCTGATCCACCTGGGCGCAGGGGTTCCCGGTTGCCACCACACTGCTCCCTTGAATGTCACCGGTCCCGACGTCGATCGCATCGGTCGAATCATCGGCGTCGGCAAAGATCGGGATTGCCCCGCCGTAGCCGTTCTCGGTGCAACCGAGCGAGGCGATATAGTTGTCGGGGCAGTCGTTATTGTCCTCATCCGCACCGCTGAACAGGGCGCAATAGCAGAAATTCTCGAGCGGCAGATCGAGGTTGAAGGTGCAGTCGGCATTCACCTCGGCCACGAGGAGCGTCCCGTCGTAGCCGCCGCAACAAACCGAGACATCGGTGCAGGAGAGCGCCTGTCTCTTCAGGGTCAGGGCATGCGTCGAGGATTTGAGGCGAACCGACTGAAGCGAGCTCGCGCTGACCTTCCCGGTAATCCCGCGGGTCGCCCCTCCACCACCCCCTCCACCGCAACCGCCGGCGCCGCCGAACTCCAGCAGGCCGAGCAGTAGAACCCCGGAAAGGATTCCGATGGCGCGAAGGCAAGATGGTTTCATGGTCGTTTCCCCCCTGATTCCCGACCTGTTAACCAAGTTCCCGGAGGGTGACAAGCGAAAAAAGGGGTTAATCCGCACAGACTTCCGGCAACGGATCGGTTCCCGCCAAGGCCTCGATGGCGCAGTGGGAGTTGAGGATTGCTTCCCCGGATAAGGCCTTGTTGTAGATGACGAGTTCGTCGATGAGGCCGTTGTAGTATTGGTCACTATTCATCCGGTATCTCCCCATCAGGATATCCGCCGTGTTGTTGAAATTCCATCCCACCGGATACGTGCCGATCGCCTCGTATTGTCCGTCGACTGCCAATCTCGCCGTAGCGGTCGCGTCGAACGTCACCGTCCCCACAACGTCATGCCACGCCTGATCGTTAATTGCGGCATTGGCATAGAGGGTGAGATTTTCGCCCAGGCTGTTATTGAGCTCAAACTTGGGCGTCGCCCCGTTGAGGGTGAGGGCCACCTCATTGGAATTGCCGGAGGTCTCAACTTTGCTGAAAAGACTCTCGACGCTACCTGCGCTGGCGGTATTCAGCCGGACACCGACCGAGAAATCGACCCCCGTTGCACCGATATCCGGAAAGGCGGCATGAGGGATGATCAGGTAGTCATCAACTCCATCCAGACAGACGGCGGCCAGTCCAAGGATCCCCTCAATAATACCTCCCCCGGGACAGAACTCTCCGTTGGTAATCTGGGCCGGTGTTCCATCCAATGGGTGACCGCTCCAATCGCCGTCGTTATTATTCCCGCTTTGATCCGGTTCAACCCCGAGCAGATCCTGATCGAAGTTGTACCAAGCGACCACCGAATCGTCGGTGGAAAAGAGGCGCGCTGATTCGAGGGAGGTCAGCTCTGTACCATTTTCAACCGGGGTCACATGAATCTGGTAGCTGCTGTTTTGAGAGAGTGAGCCTCGGACATGAAATTCGGTGTCGCCACTGGTAAAGATATCGTTGGAAAGGATCCCAAACGAATCGGCCCCCAGATCGAAACTGACATCATATTCCATATTCGGATAGAGTGGGTTGCCATCCCGATCCCTCTCCCCCCTCCAGGACCAGAAGGCGCGGGTGGGTGGAAGTGTCTGGCCGGGGAGCGGGGTGAGGATGATTGGTTCTTTGGGGTCGGGACAGATGTTTGAGGGATCGTTACGACGGCAGTTTCTTCGGATCTCATCCACCGAGAGCACCCTTTCGTAGAACGCAATCTCATCCAAGGTTCCCTGAAACAGTCTTGATCCACCGATGGTTCCAACAAGAATATCCGCCGTGTTGCTAAACGGGACGTTGTCGGGATAGGTGGAGGCATCCTCCAGACTTCCATCCAAATACATTCGAAGGTTACCTCCGCCAACGGTCACGACCGCCTGATGCCAGTTGCCATCCACCACGTCCGTGGTCCCGGCCACCCCCTCATTGGTGCCTGTTGAGGTATTCGTCAGCTCAAAATTGACACTGTCTGAACCGGCATCCAGATTCATCCCAAAACCTTTTGTCCCATCCCCCTTGTTCATCAGTTGTTCGTGGGCGGTGATGTCGGTGGTGAGTGTCTTGAACCAGATTTCAAACGAGAATGCGCTACCGGCATCCCCCAGATTGTCCAGCGAGGGGTCGTGCGGAATGGTCAGGGAATCCTCGATCGGACCACTGAGATTCAGCTCGAGCCCCGACCCGCTCACGCCGTCACCCCAGCAGGGGGTGTTCAAAAGGGTCGCGTTGTTGCCGCTGCCACTCGAGTCGGCAGTGACAAAATTCCCATTGCCGCTGCAATTGAGATCGGTCCGGTTCTCATCCATCCTCCACCACCCGACCAGGCCGGTGTCGGAGGTCGTGAACGACCGGCAGGAGGAGGTAGCCGAGCCGCCACGGCCGTCGCTGACCGAAACCGTGTAGGAATAGTCGGTCCGGGGATCGAGACCGGTGAAGTTTAGTGAACCGGTCGTTGTGGTCTGGGTCGCAACCGGGGTCCCGGCACAGGTTGTCCCGTTGAACAGCGTGGCGGTTGAGGTCAGGGTCTCACCACTATCCGAGTCCGACCGGTTGAACGAGACCGTGGTGCCCGCAGATGGGTCTTGGCCCAATAGGGTCGTCGTATGCCCGTCGAAGACCGGGGCGTGATTGACCGTGACCGTCACCTCCTTCGTCTTGGTAAAGGTCTGGCCAAAGCTGTTGAACCGGCTTGCGGTCAGCCGGTAGGTCGTAGTCGTGGCGGGGGAGACCGCGCGAGTGCCTGTTGCGTCGCTTAATGTTCCGATCCCTCCGTCGAGCGAGAGGGTCGCAAAGTTGTCCGCCTCCCAGGCGAGATTGGCGGTCTGGCCCGATTGGATCAGGATATCGGTGCCGAACGAGGCGATGTTCGGAACGTTATCCACCTTGACCGTGACGCTCTTGGTCGACTTGCGGCCGTTCTTGTCCTCCGCCTCGAAGGTCAGTGTCAGATCGTTGTCTTCCGGAAACGTCGTCGTGTCCCAGGTGGCAATGAAAAGGTCCGGGTCCGAGTTCTCGTCTGCAATCCCCTCCGGCGAGGTGAGCCGGATGGAACGGATCCCGGCAGGGGCCGTCGCCTCCGCCCGGATCGACTTCCGGTCCCGCACCTTCTCCCCTTCCGCAAGGTTCAGTGTGATCACCAGCAGGTCTTGGGGCTGGCTGGCGGCGGTGGCGGGGAGGCTCGTGGCATCCTCCGGGTTGGAGCCGTTCTTCATCTCATCAAAATTGGAGTAGCCATCGCCGTCACAGTCGAACCGCGCAACGCAACCAGACGGAAGTCCCACAGATGAAGAGATGGACGGTTGAATCCCCTCCGACTCGTTAAACTGGATATCGGCAGGGTCATAACTCATCGTCATCCCGTCATTGCCGATCTCGCGGCTCCCGAACGAGAGGAAGGCGATCGGGATCCAGTTGCCGCTGGTCGACATCTGGAAGAACTGGATCTCGAGGGTCCAGGTCCCCGGTTTCAGGTTCAGCGTCCCCGAAACCTGCCCATCGGCAATCGTCATGAGCGCCGTCTTCATCTCGGTGCCGTTCGTGGCGGTCAGATACGCCTCCAGATCCCCCGCCACGGCCGCTTTCGTCAATGCGCTCGGAAGTGAGAGGGAAAATTCGCCGGGGCCGCGCACCGATGACCCGCAACCGGCCGCGAGGACCAAAAGGATCAATAAGAGTGTGTGGGCCGTCCTCATCGCAATTTAATGGTGAAAGAAGGGGCCCCACCGGAGACCGTGACCCCAACCTCGGTCGCCGTTTTGTTGGAAAGCGCGATCCCCAGGCCAGTCCCGGCCCCTGCCAGCACCGCCCCGCCAATGATCCAGAAGACAGGCCGTTTCCAGAGCGGGCGTCCCTCCTCGGACGGCCGCTCCCGGCCGGTTTTCGACGCCGCCTGCATCACGGCCGGCAGTTCGACCGATTCCGCAACAAAATCGGCCAGCATCCGGGCGCCGATCCCGATCCATTTTACCGAATCCCCCAGGGTGACCGATTTGCGCGACAACCGGTTGCGCCCCCCCTCGAACAGGTGGGCCACCGCCTGGAACCCCCCGCCCCGCTGTTCGACCTGGAGGAGGACCAGCCGGTCCAGGTTGAGAAATCCGGCGATCTCGGTCGATTTGGAGAAAATCTCCTCCTGCCGGTCCGGATCAGTCAGCTTCAGCGCCACCCGATCCCCCCGCCCTTTCGGCGCCGGATTCACCGTCACCTCCGGGGCCACGGATCCCTCGGCAACCATTTGTCCCTTGGCCTCCTCAAAGAGGGAGCGTACCGTCGGCGAGTATTCCGTCTCGGAGAGCATCAGCTTTGGGTCCAGCCGGACCGCCTCCTTGAAGGCATGTGTCGCCGCCCCATTGTCACCCGTGATATAATAGAGGTTTCCCAGGAAGGTGTAGGCGGTGATCAGATCCGGCCGTTCCTCCACGCTGATCCCGGTCTTCTTCAAGCGTTCGAGGCACGCCTGCAGGATCCACCGGGCAGTGCCAAAATCGAGTTGCATGTAATATTCCTTCGCCTTGGTGATCGCCGCACCGATCCCTCCCGGTCCAAGCCGACCCGATTTCGCGAGTGACGCGAGCCCTTCGACGGTCCGGTCGGCCGAAATAACCTCGATTGTCCCATCCCGTTCCATTTCCCTGCGGAGCCGGTCGGCCAGCTTCTGGGTCGCCACGGAATCGACAGCCGGGTGATCCAGCGGGACGACCGCCGCCCGGATCTTTTCGGAACCGTTTACAGGAAACCCGTAGCTGATGAACGCGAGGATTAAGGAGAAGCAAAGGGCCCGTCTAAACATAACTCCCCGAAATCTGGTGACTTTAACTCCCATCGCTACCCACTCCAATTTCCGGCAACTGTCAAGCCCAACCCCGCCGTATCGCTCAAGAATCCGGTCGTTTTCCATCCACCGCTCCTTATTGGTTACCCATGGGAGAAGCAAGATCCATGCCATAGTCCGTAATGCGATATATCCGAGGTGGGGGTGAGATCAGCGAAAATCGAGCCGGTCGCCGTCCGAAAAACGGACGGGGGTACTCTTTAATGCGTGACGGTCCCGAAGGGGGTGTCGATCGTCCTCTGTTTCTTGGCCTGGGAGGCTGCCCCCGGAGGGAGGCACTCCGCCGGCTTTTTTTCCTTCATCCCGGCGAGCCCCAAAAGATTGAACTTCTCCTTTTCCTTGGCCGAGGATTTTGTCAGCACCTCGTCTCCCTTAAGGAGGATGCAACGATCCTCGCCATAAAACCAGGCGGTATAGGTATCGTCGAACTGTTTGACGTCACTGGGGCCTTTCTCCATCGTTTCATTCACCTGCGCCCGGGTCATGCCGGGATAGAGCTTTCCGAACCGCTTGCCGGTGCCGGCACAGGACGCCAGCACGATCAACATTGGAATCAGAGCTTTCTTCATAAGGCCTCCCTCTTTTTGACAGCTTTCACATTCCGTCCCCTTTGGCAATAACTCTTAAGTTATTCGAACTCGGAGACGGTGATGTTCCCGGTGCCGGCCCTCAACTTGAGCACAGCCCCGCCGCCATTGATATCGGCGGCGAGCGACTGGCCGGTGTAGCTGTTAGACGGGACAGGATAGGTCTCCGGAACCAGAATCGACCCCCCTGCATTGGTGGAGGCATCGAGGTGGAAACCGAGTCCCTTCTTGACCGCGGCATCCAGGTAGCCGGTATTGCTGGACGCATACCAGTCGTACTTCAGCGGCGATCCCCCGTTCAACATCGTTAGGAGGATATGCCCGGTCGTTGAGACGGCGGTGACCTTGGTCGCGGAGTCGGCCTCAACAAAGACCTCCCCGGTGGACGAAGTGACCGAGACAGTTCCTGCACCTGCCTGTTCTACATGGATCGAGCCCGTTACGGTTAAGGCCGTGACCGGGCCAAAATGGGCGAAGCTGGTGATCGATGTCGATGATCCCTCGAGACTGATCGGCCATTCCGCCGGGACGCGCAAGACGAGGCAGACCTCATAGCGGACTCCCGGGACCGGTTCATCGCTGGGGTGAGAGACGACAACCTTGGCCTCCTCCTCCACCAGCTCCGGTGCGACCGAGATGTTTTTCAGCTTGTCATTGGCCGCCGCCTCGGTTTGGTCCAAAACCCACTTGCGTACCGCCCACGAGACCTTTCCGTCGGAGGCAGGCTCCACAAACAAGGAACGCTTGGGGTTCCTGCCGAAGAACCTGGAACCGGCCGAGATCGTCCCCCCTTCATCGTCTCCCGGAACCATGACCTCGGTATAGGAGTTGATCTGACCATTAACCGTATAGCCGTAGGTCTGGGGGACCGGCTTGACGCCGTTGCACCTGTCATTCAGGAACTTCTTCATCTCTTCTGAAAGCCCCGCTTGAATCGGAGATGGCGGCGGTGGCGGAGGAGGCGGTGGTGCCGGCGGCGGGGGAGGCGGCAGCGATGCCGGTGTTTCGGTCGTTGTGGTCGTGGTAGTCGTAGTTGATCCGGTTGAGGTGCCCCCCGATCCTGCTGTGGTTTCGCTCGGCTGTGCCGGACTCGATTCGCCCCCGGCAACCGTGGGTGTCGCTGGGGTCGTTGTAGAAGATGTCCCGCCCGTCCCGCCTCCGCAACCGGCCAGGGCCGCGTAAACGAGACCGACCGTTAGAACCTGTATAACATCCCTGCTGATTCTGCTTTTCTGTCTCATAACCTGTTGCCTCCTTGTTATGGAGACGACAAGTAGCAAGCGGCGTGCCAAACCGGCCGGTCGGTCGGTATCGAGCCAATTTCGTCCAGAATATGAATAGGTTGGAGGAGCACGCCGTTGATTGATCGGTGCAGGCGGCCGATTTCAAAAAGTTCGAATTCCGGACTCTGCAGTCCGAAAATCGGTCTCCCGACTAACCCTCCAAAAATTGCACGGCACCGACCGAAAATCGAACCGTTTGGGGATCCCCCATCCATCCCTGACCGGTTTCAGGTATGTCGGGAGTATCAACATAACTTATTGAAATTACAGTATAATTTTAACAAGCCTACAAAAAAACTGCCGTGCCGTAGCCGGTTGGCACGCCCCCTGCAATGTCAGCCCAGCAAGGAGGAAGTACACAATGAAAAAAGAACTCATCAGCGCCGCCGCCGTCGCTCTATTAACGGTGGCAGGGGTTTCCACGGCCCATGCGTGGCTCTTCACGTCAAAAATCAATGCGGGAGACAACAAGAGCTACAAAACAGGTCGAGATCTCAATCAGAACCAGAACTCGAACAACCGGACGACCACCAACCGGATCGACAATCGCGACTTCAGTGATCGGAGCACCAAGATCGATAGTCGTGACCAGAGCGACAATCGCGATATGAGCGATCGGCGGGTCACAAACACGACCACCAAGACGTCCGACAGCCACAATGTGACGGATAACCGAGTCAACAACACGAGAAACCAGTCCCACAACTACGGGAACGGCGCCATCGTGATCAACGGTGAAGGATACAAGCCGCGGGTCGGGCATGAAAATGCCTCCGTCGGCACGGTGTCTGGATCCAGCAACTACATCGACAACTCGGTCTCCGGAAACTTCGGGATCGGTCATACCAAATAGCGAACTCGGGGAAACCGGGACCCCGCGTCAGGCGGGGTCCCGGCACCCCCGGGGATCA
>CAYYFU010000018.1:0-12281 GCA_964471095.1 uncultured Pseudomonadota bacterium | reverse complement strand
GGAAGGAGGCCGCCCGAGGATCAGCGCCCAGGCTAGCAGGGTGGAAATCAAAATCCGGACCATCGCCCCGCTGAAGGGGGGGACCTCTTGAACGACCCAGCGGATCGCGAGATAAGAACCACCCCAGAAGAGCCCGAGCAGCAGCGTGATCAGCCAATAAAGACTCATCCGTCCCTCCGATAAACGAGGTGATAAAGGGACCTTCCCTCCCTCGTCCACTTCTGGGCATAGAAGGTGGGAAAGAGCTCCGGGGTCTCCCCGATCGGGGCAAAACCGCCTGCCGCCTCAAACTCCCGGATGATCTGGTGACGATAGGCGGGGTCGTCGGTCGCAATAAAGATTTTTCCGCCCGGTTGCAGGAGACGATGTAAATCCTGAATAAACGGTTTTTGGAAGAGGCGATGATCGGCGTGGCGCCGCTTGGGCCACGGATCCGAAAACAAGATAAAAATCTCCTCCAGGGTTGCCGGAGGGAAAAGTTGTCCGACGAGAGGGCGGGCATCTCCAAAATAAAGAAGAATATTGGGGTGATCGGCGGTCCTTTGGATCAGTTTTAAAAATCTCTTTTTTTTGTATTCGATCGCGGCGATTCGTTGGTGGGGGCGTTCCCGGGCCAGGTGAAGCAGAAAATCTCCCCGGCAGGGACCGATCTCCAGCAGGGTCGGGGGGTTGAGAAAATTGGACATGCGGGGGTGAGTAAAGTAAGATCAGGCCCAATTCAAGATGGAGTTGGATGAAACAGTTGATCAATATCTGACCTTTCTCAAGGTGGAAAAAGGGCTTTCCGCAAATACCTTATCGGCCTACGGCAGGGATTTGGCGCGATTCCTCCAGTATGTTGTGGAACGAAAACTGACGACGGCGAAAAAAATAACCCCCCCCCTGATTCTCGATTACCTCCTGCAGCTTTCTCGAAACGGGCTTAAGGCACGGTCGGTTTCCCGTCATCTGATCTCACTCCGCGGTCTGTTTCGCTATTGGACGGGCCGAGGAAATTTAAATAATCCGGCACTGGAACTTGATCTCCCCAAGTCGGGGAGAAAATTACCCGACTTCTTGTCCCTGGAAGAGGTCGACAGAATCCTAAATCTTCCGGTCGGTCATTCACCGGAGGAGGTTCGGAATCACACGATGCTGCAGCTCCTCTATGCCACCGGCCTGCGGGTCAGTGAATTGGTCTCCCTGGAGGCGAACGACATCAATCTCCAAGGGGGATATCTCCGCACCCTGGGAAAAGGATCGAAGGAACGGGTGGTGCCGATCGGTCAGGTCGCCTTAAAAAGCCTGACTCATTATTTGCAATCGGCCCGCGACCCACTCGCCAAAGGGCAGGTTTTCCCATTTCTCTTTCTGACCCGGCGAGGGGGGAGGATGACCCGACAGATGTTTTGGGAAATCCTGCGTCGGCGGGCCCAGCAGGCCGGCATCACCCGAAGGGTGTCGCCTCATATGCTTCGACACTCTTTTGCCACTCACTTATTGGAACGAGGGGCCGATCTTCGGTCGGTCCAGGCGATGCTCGGGCATGCCGACATTGCCACCACCCAGATCTATACCCATATCAACCTGAAACACCTGAAGGAGATCGCCGCCAAACACCCACGGGCGTGAGGGGGGGCTATCTTTTAGACATCTTCCAATCGAGTTCCCTTGTTCAAGCGCAAGCTGCTTCGCGCCGCCTCGATCCGCTTGAGGAAACGGGGATCGTTTTCGAGGCGATAGTCAAACCAGTCCTCATCCGAGCGGAAACCGATCAGTATCCCGGCCGGCTTGCCATGCCGGGTGATGATCACTTCCCCCTTTTCGGCGATTCGCAGGCAATGTGAAAGATCATCCTTAACTACGGAGAGCGGCATGGTTTTCATGTTTCCCCTTTCTCGTCCAGCCAGGCGGCCGCATCCTCTTTGGAGACGATCGCCAAAATCTCGACGGTCGACCCTTTCAGGTCGTAAAAAACGCGGACATCACCGACGCGAAGGCGATAGCCCGGTTTCCGGACCCCGCGCAATTTCTTGATGCGGCTTTTGCTCGCCTTGGCCGGTTCGTGCCGAAGGTGCTTCTCCATGGCGTCCCGAACCTCCGAACGAGCGCTCGCCTTCAACCGATTGAGATCCTGCACCGCCTCCGGGGCCAGTATGATCTCATGCCGCATTCTGGCTAGAATATAGCCAGAATGTGAGAAACCTGCAAGTGGTTCTTTAAATGGAGGTTCCATAAATAGTTGCCTCGAAATTTGACTTGGCCCACCTCCTCTGATAAACCGCTCCAGGTGTCGAACAACATTGCCCTTTTCCTGCTCTTTTTCCCGGTCTTTCTCTTCTCCCTCTCGTTTCACGAATACGCCCATGCCTGGGCCGCCAATCGCCTCGGGGACCCGACCGCCCGATTGATGGGACGGATGACGTTAAACCCGATCCCCCATATCGATCCGATCGGGACGATCCTGTTCCCGTTGATGATGTTTCTGTTCCCCGGTCTGATCCTGTTTGGCTGGGCCCGGCCGGTTCCGGTCGACGGTCGCAACCTGAAAGGGGGACGAAAAGGGCATTTGCGGGTCTCCGCGGCCGGCCCGATCGCCAATCTCCTGTTGGCGACGCTGTTTGGGGTCTTGCTGCATCTGTTGCTCTTTGTTCCGCAAGGGTCCGGCTGGCTCGACATTTTCGCCAGAATGCTGGAAACGGGTGTTTACCTGAACCTGATGCTCTCCTTCTTTAATCTGATCCCGCTTCCCCCTCTCGATGGGGCGGGCGTGCTGGCGGGTCTCCTGCCAGGCCGGTATCTGCCTGTCTTTGAGAACTTAGGTCGTTACAGTTTTATCATCCTCTTTGCCGCCCTCTATCTGGGTCTCTTTCGCATTTTATCAATCCCGATCTTCAAGGCCGCGAGGCTCCTGCTCCCATGACTTCGAACGTCGTCTCAGGGATGCGCCCCACCGGCAAACTCCATTTGGGGCATTATCATGGGGTGCTCAAGAATTGGCTCGAGTTACAGGGGAAATTTAACTGCTACTTTTTTATTGCCGATTGGCATGCCTTGACGACCGAATACAAGACGCCAAAGATCGTGAAAGATTCGATCCGCGAAGTATTGATTGATTGGTTGTCGGTCGGTATTGACCCGAACCGGGTGACGTTGTTTGTCCAATCGGCGGTCAAGGAACATGCGGAACTTCAACTCCTCCTGTCGATGATGACCCCGCTCGGTTGGCTGGAAAGGGTCCCGACTTACAAGGAGCAGCTGCGGGAATTGGAGTCACGGGAGATCGCGACGCACGGCTTCCTCGGGTACCCGGTCCTCCAGACCGCAGATATCGCCCTTTATGACGGAAAGGGGGTGCCGGTGGGGGACGATCAGGTCGCCCATATTGAACTTGCGAGGGAGATTATTCGCCGGTTTAACTACCTTTACGGGGAGACACTGGTGGAGCCGAAGGCCCTCGTGACCACTGCCCCCAAGCTCCTGGGTCCGGACCGTCGCAAGATGAGCAAGAGTTACGGCAACTGCCTTTACTTGAGCGACTCCGCCGAGCAGATTCAGAAGAAGGTGATGGCGGCGATCACCGACGAGAATCGGAAGCGACGGGAAGATCCCGGCAACCCCACTATTTGTCTGATTTTCGATTATCATAAACTCCACAGTGATTCCGAAACCCGGCAACGGGTGGACCGGCAGTGTCGAGCCGCTCAAATCGGCTGTGTGGAAGACAAAAAAATGATGGTGGAGATCCTCAATGATTTTTTGACGCCGATCCGCAAGAAGAGGGCAGAATTCACCCAGCGGCCTGACGATCTGGAGGATATCCTCAAGGCCGGGAACCAAAAGGCGTCCCAGATCGCCCAGCAGACCATGGAACGGGTCCGAAAGGCGATGCAACTGTGAATTCTGAGACCGAGGGCTATCGGGTCGAGCTTCCTTTCTTTGAGGGGCCGCTCGATCTTCTGCTGCATCTCATCAAGAAAGAGGATCTGAATATCCGGGATATCCCGATTTCCCTCATCTTGCAAAAATACCTTGAGTATCTGGAGCTGGCTCGGGAACTGAATATCGATCTGGCCGGAGAATTTCTCGAAATGGCGGCCGAACTCGCCTGGATCAAGTCAAAGATGCTGCTCCCCGAACTGCCCGAGGAGGGTGAAGAGGCGGATCCTCGGGGGGACCTCGTCGCCAAGCTGATGGAATATCAAAAATTCAAGGCGGCCGCCTCCTGCCTGCTGGAAAAACCGTTGCTGGGCCGGGATGTGTTTCGGCGGGAACCGGTTTTGGTCGAGGAAACCGAAGAGGGACCGTTATTGGAAGTCGATACGTTATCCCTGCTCTCCGTTTTTGAGGCGCTGTTAAAAAAACTTCCCCGGGAGGAGAGTCACCCGATCCGAATGGACCGGATCGGGGTGGCCGAACGGGTGATTGAGCTGGTCGAAGAACTGGAAGGGAAAAATGAGGTTGTTTTTGAGGCGCTTTTTCGCAAGGATCGGAGCCGCTCGGAGATCGTGGTGACGCTGCTGGCCCTCCTGGAGATGACCCGGCAGAAGCTGATCCGGGTGGTCCAGGAAATGATCAGCGGGACGATTGTGGTGATACCTCTTGTCACCCGAGCGACTTAAGGGAGATTGATTTTATGGAATTAAAGACCGTGATTGAGGCGCTCTTGTTTGCGGCGGGGAGGCCGATTAGTGTGGGGGAGATTCTGGCGATTTTAGAATCTGCCCCGCAACGGATTCCCGGTCATCGGGCGGAAATCGAGGAAACCCTCGGGGCGTTGGTGAAGGAGTGGGAGGGGAGGGGAGGGGCGATTCGTCTGGAAGAGGTGGCCGGGGGTTATGAGTTCCGAACCGTCCCGGAGTCGGCCCCCTGGATCGTTCTGCTTAACCCGATCAAGCCGACCCGGTTCTCAACGCCGGCGATTGAAACCCTGGCGCTGATTGCCTACCGTCAGCCGATCACCCGGACTGAAATTGAATCGGTCCGCGGGGTGGACAGCGCCGGGATCCTCAAGACCCTTCTGGAGCGGCGATTGATCCGGGTGGTCGGGCGCAAGGAAGAGGCGGGCAGGCCGCTGTTGTACGCCACCTCCCGCGAGTTCCTGGAGCTGTTCGGACTGAAGGACCTGAATGACCTTCCCCCCCTCTCTGAATTGGAGGAAAAAATCCGCCAGACCCCGGAACCGGTCGCTGACCTCCATTTGGAGGAGCTGGCGCGAGATCCGGTCGATCTGGCCGATCTGGAGGAGGGGGATCGGGAGGTGCTGGGTGATTTAGAGGAGAAGCTCGATCAATTGAGAGAGGTTGAAAAAGAGGTCTTGAAGACCGAAGAACCTCCGCTTGACAAGGAACCGCCCAGCTCGTAGAAGCATCTCCCCAACCCCGAAAAGGATCCCGCCGGCGGCGGAATGCTTTGCGGGGTGGAGCAGTCCGGTAGCTCGCCGGGCTCAAGGCAGTGAGGTCCCTATGAACACACGAGGGAAGGGGACGATCGCGGAGCAGGCAGCAGTCCTGCAGGCCCTAATAAGGGGCTGGGGGGTTTTAACCCCTGTTGGAGACCATCTCTCATACGATTTGGTCTTTGACGTGTCGGGAGTGCTCGTCAAGGTGCAAGTGAAGTCGGCTTGGCTTGACGCATCTTCGGGTAATTACGTTGTCGATAACCGTCGAACCAAGACGAATCGGCGCCGAATGATGCGGCAAAGGTATGATGTAGCCGATTTTGATTTTGCGCTGATTTATCTTGCTGATCGCGATTTGTTTTACATCCTTCCAGTAGCAGTGTTCATCGGTTACGGCAGTGAGATTCACATTGTCGAGACCGACAAGCGTCAGCGGAAACCGCAGTCCGCCAAATATCGCGACGCCTGGGACCTCATCTTGCAATGGGCTGCACAAGGGGAAACTCCTGTGCGATACTTGCCAAATTCGGGGAAGCCCCTGGCGGGGGTAATCCCGAGCCAAGCGCTGAGGGCAGTTGCTCAGTGAAGGTGTAGAGACTTGATGGCAAGCACCCGACTTCGCCGAAGGCGGAAGGGTGAAGGGAAAGTCCAGACCACAAATCCCCCCTTGGGGGAGCGGCGAAAGCCGAAGTGGTAAGCATAACCCGGAGGTCGCAGGTTCAAATCCTGCCCCCGCTACAGCAAGCACTGACACAAAGGCCATCCGCTATGCGCGGGTGGCTTTCGTGTTTTCAGATTCTGCCTGCGGTTCAACCATCAAAGACCGAGTAACCAACGGCGACGATGAGGAGGGCCGCACTGCCGACAAAGAGATTGGGGGCCAGGGGGTTCCGTCTGCTGAAAACCGCTTCGACGGAGTCGGCAAATCTTGTTGCCAAGAAATGAAGTTTGCTCGGGATAGCGCTTAACAGGGCGCGTCGGCGTTCGATAAATTGCGGAACAACCTCGCCGTCGAACATGGCCAAGGCGGCCTTAAAGGCTTGCGGGGCCTCCTCCCTGGAAAGGGTCCTTAAATCCTTTCCCAGCGTAACACCCCCCTCGATCGCCGCCAGCTGGGCCGAGGCGATTTCTCCGCCCATTGTCATCAGCGCGATCCCCTCCTCCTTGGAGATCGCATTAGATTCGACCAGGGCGCAAATCGCGTCTGCGCCGACCGTGATCGGTCCGTTAAACAAAAAAGTTCTTAACCCTTGAAGGAGGCGATTCCAGAAGGCTAATTCTTCATGACTTGCGTAACGGCCGGTGAGAGAGACGACATGGGCGAGACTTCTTTCAATTCGCTGGAGACGGTAAATGGGTGTGGCAAGAAACTGCGTGCCGAGACAGCGGGAGAGACGTTTATCGGCTTCCTCCAAGAACTTGGGAATCGCCGGTTCTAGGGCTGTGTCGGTAAGCCTCGAAAGACGAGCCTGGGCCAGAAATTGCAATCGCCTGAACTCATCACCGACAGTCGTCTCGCCAGCCTCGGCGGAAAGAGGCCTGGCGAAGATTTGGTAAACGCTTGTTACCGGGTCAGCCGTAACAGGGTCACTCATGACATAGTTATCGGCAAACGTCGGGGAAAGTTGCGTTAAAATGCATTGGAAAGTTTGCCCAAAAACGAAAAAAGATTTGACGGGCGGGATGAATCTTCTATAATCAAACCAGAAGATGTCACCTGCATTGCTGAAGGAACTACCGCTTCGCGAAGTTGAGTCTCTCCCGCAACCGATCAAATCTCCAAAAGAGTGGTCTGTCGAGGATTCGATCCGTCTCTACAACATTGACAACTGGGGTTCCGGTTATTTTTCCGTGAACGAAAACGGCGAAGTGGTCGGTATCCCGGTCCCCACGGAGCTCTCCCGCCTGTCGATCATGGATGTGGTGCGGGAGGCGAAGAAGCGCGGGCTTTCCTTTCCGTTGCAGATTCGCTTTCAGGATCTGTTGCGACAACGGGTCCGCGCCATTAATTTGGCCTTTCGCAGTGCGATTGAAGATCAGGGGTATCGGAATACTTATAAGGGGGTTTTCCCGATCAAGGTCAATCAGCTCCGTGAGGTGGTGGAGGAGATCCTGGATGCGGGGCGGGAGTTTCATCTCGGCCTGGAGGTCGGGAGCAAGCCGGAGCTGGTCGCGGCCCTCGCGATCAACGACAATCCCGAGTCTCTGATCATTTGTAACGGTTATAAAGACAATCACTTTATCCGGCTGGCCCTGACCGGTCAGAAGGTGGGGCGTCAGGTTATTTTTGTCATCGAAAAAGCGGACGAGATCGAGCGGATCATCCGGGTCGCTCGGGAGCTGGAAATTGAACCGGTGATCGGGATCCGGTTGCGTCTGCAAAGCAAGAGTTCCGGCAAATGGGCGACCTCTTCAGGTGAAAACGCGAAGTTTGGCCTCTCCGCCTCCGAGGCGCTCGAGGTTTGGGAGATCCTGCAGGAAAACAAACTCGAGTCTTGCCTTAAAATGATCCACTTTCATATTGGCTCTCAGGTCCCCGATATCATGAATATCAAGCAGGCGACCCGGGAGGCGGTCCGTTATTACGCGAAGTTTATCCAGCTCGGCGCCAAACTGGAGTATCTGGATGTGGGGGGAGGGTTGGCGATCGATTATGACGGCAGCGGGACCTCGTTTCATTCGTCGATGAATTACACCTTGGATGAGTACGCCAGCACGATTGTCTATAACATCAAGGACATCTGTGACCAGGAAAAGGTGGCGCATCCCTTGATCGTCTCCGAGTCCGGCCGGGCGACCGTCGCCCATCATACCATCCTCGTCGTGGAGGCGTTTGCCAACGTGGAGAAGAGCCATCAGTCGAAGTTGATCGCGGTGGCTGAACCCGACAAGGAGCACAAGATTATTCAGGATATTGTCGCCCTCAAGCGAAAACTCCCTCACAAAAAGAAGCTGATGGAGGTCTACCATGCCCTTCAGCAGATCCGTGAGGAGGCCAACCGGCTGTTTGATGTCGGTCTGCTGGACCTGGTCACAAAGGCGAAGGCGGATCATCTCTATTGGCAGATATCGGCCCAGATTATGAATCGTTACCAGCAGAACGGACGGATCCCGGAGGAGATTGAGGAGCTGGCCAAGACATTGGGCGATCAGTATGTTTGTAATTTCTCCATCTTTCAGTCGCTCCTGGATAACTGGGCGATCGGCCAGCTGTTCCCGATTATCCCGATCCATCGGCTGAATGAAGAACCCAAAAACCGGGCGACGTTGGTCGATATTACCTGTGATTCCGAGGGAAAGATCGATGAATTTATCGATGTTCAGGACGTGAAGGAACTGTTGCCGATCCATCCGATCAAAAAAGATCCCTATTATCTCGGCATCTTTTTGATCGGGGCGTATCAGGACATTATGGGGGATCAGCATAACCTCTTTGGACGGACCAACGAGGTCCATGTCTTCCTGGATCCGGACGAGGAGTGCGGTTTTTATCTGGAAGAGGTGATACCGGGCTCGACGATCGAGCAGGTGTTGCAAAATACCCAGTACGACCCGAACGACTTGATCCGAAACTTCAAAAAGCTGGTGGATGATGCGATTCGTGAGGACAGGATCAAACCGTCGATTGGGATGTCGCTCTTGGATGACTACCGGAAGGCGCTCGCTGACTACACCTATCTGTCAGATGGGCAGTTCTAGCGCGGTTGTTGTTGTGTTACGCAGTGGATCCCCCCGAACCCCAACACCAATTCGCGGCAGTTGATCGGGGCGATCCGTCTCCCTGGGAAGAGTGATTTCAACCTTCCGATCACCCCTTCGTCCTCCGGAACCCCAAAAACCGGCAAGAGAACAATCCCATTGGCGATATAAAAGTTTGCGTAAGAGGCGGGGAGCGGATTGCCGTCAGGGCCGGGAACCGAGGGGGAGGGGAGTGGGATTACCTCAAACCGACGGGAGAGGAGCTGAAAATCCGGGGAAGAAGGGGGGAGGGGGGCCACAACCCGCCGGGGCCCAACAAATCGGGCCAGGTTGTCAATATGACCGTCGGTATCATCGCCGGTCGGGACCTCCCCTTTAAGCCAGAGGATCTCTTTTATCCCTAGAACCTCCTTTAACTTTTTAGTGATATCCTCTTTATTTAGCTTAGGATTTCTCTTTTTCTCAAGAAGGCAGGATTCCGTCGTTAATAAAAGCCCTTCGCCGTTCGTCTCGATCGATCCCCCCTCCAGGACGATGCCGGGTTGAAGGAGGGGGGTGTCGGCCGCCTCCGCAATACGACGGCTGACTTTTTCATCCAGGTCCCACGGGGGCCACTTTTCGCCCCAGGAATTGAATTGCCAGCAAACTGCACAAATCCCCTCCCCAGCCCCCCCTTTGACAAAGGGGGGGAGGGGGGATTTTACAAACGTCGGCCCTGTATCTCTTAACCAGCAGTCGTTGGTCGGGATCCGGTGAAAACGGATCCTGCCAAAATCAACATCCGCCTTCTTGAACCGCCCCCGCACCTCAGTCTCCATCGCCGCATCGTTCACCAGGAGATTCACCGTTTCGTGGAGATGGAGCGCCTTGATGATCTCAACCCAAATGGGAAAGACAAACTTCTGTCGTCCCTGCCAGGTGTCCGGGTTGTGAGGCCAGGCGAGCCAGGTTGCGGAGTGGGGAGACCATTCTGCAGGAAAAGTCAGCATTCTTTCAGAAAAGGCCAGTCTTTCCGGACCTCCTCAATTCTCCCCAAATCACACTCGACGACGAGCGTCTCTTCCTTGTCGGCCGACGCCTTGCCAAGAACCCTTCCCATCGGGTCGCAGACGAACGAGGTTCCCCAGAAGTTGATATGATCCTCCCGGCCGACCCGGTTGCAGGCGGCCACGAAAACGCCGTTGGAGATCGCGTGGCCGCGCTGAACGGTTATCCAAGCCTCTTTTTCATCTTCTTGCTTGGCTTTTAGGACCTCACCCCCCATCCCCCTCTCCTTGGTAAGGAGAGGGGGAGTCGAGGGGGAGAGGTCGCCAAACCCGATCGCGGTGGGGTAGAAAATAATTTGCGCCCCCGCCTGGGCCAAGGCCCGCGCCCCCTCGGGGAACCACTGATCATAGCAGACCTGGAGGCCGACCGTCGCAAATCGGGTCTTGCAGACCGGATACCCGAGATCCCCCTTTTGGAAATAGAACGATTCGCCGTAATAATTCTTGAGGTCGTCCGGGATATGGACCTTGCGGTATTTTCCCGCCACCGTCCCGTCGGCGTCTATCACAATGGCAGTGTTAAATCCCCCCAACCCCCCTTTGTCAAAGGGGGGCGAAGGGGGGATTTCTGATTTTTCGTAGAGAGAGGCCACAACAGCGACTCCCAGTTTCGGGCAAAGGGGGGAGAGCGCCTCGGTCGTCCGGCCCGGGATCGGTTCGGCCCATTGGGAGAGGGTAGCCGCCTCCTTTTGGCAAAAATACCGGCTCCGGAACAGCTCCTGCAGGCAGACAACCTGCGCCCCCTGCTTGGCCGCCTCCTCGATTTTGGAAACGGCCTTCTGGAGGTTCTCCTCCGGTCGCTCGGAGCAGGTCATTTGAACGAGGCCAACTGTGAGCGTGCTATTCGCCATGGTCCTGGTCGCTATCACGCCCCACAATACCCCGCAACCTTTTGCGCACGACGCCGATAACCTCATCAGAGGTATTTATGGCAGTTCCAGGGAGAGCAGAACCACCGGAGGTCCCGTCATGGATCAACAGATGGCTGGCCCAGACCTACATTGTCTACGACCGAAGGAATCCCACCTGTCGGGAACAATTCGAAACGGGACAGTCTGTCGTGATTCCAAAACTCGAGGAGGTCGGGATTATCGGTGTCGGATCTTTTAGTGGCGATGCCGGGGCCTTCACCCAAAAGATGAATGCGGCGCAGGGTCAACCTGCCTGTGCCCAGATCGTAAACCTCAGTGGTGGTTCGGCAGAGGAGTCTATGACAACCGCAGAGGCGATCAGCGGGATGCTTGAGGGGCTCTCGGTGGTCGCCGTATCATTAAAAAAAAAACGAGGAGGGGGGACGCTCAAGGGATCCGGCAACCGGGTCCTTGGAAGGCTCTCAAGGGGGTTTTCTTATCTTTCCTTCGTTGGGGGTGGTCTCGCGGTCATTGGAGGGGTGGTCTGCCTAGTCCAAGCCACCAAATAGTCGCATAAGATGTATTATGTCAAATCACCTCAGTTCAGTTTGAAAGCCGCGGGTTATTCTCCCTCGGATACCGTATTGACATACGGTATATTATATGGTATACATCGGTTATGGAATCGGCACGAAAAGTGACCCTGCTCCTTCCCGAAGGGCTCCTGAACAAGGCCCAGCAAGCGACCGGCCTCGGGATCACCCCCACGATCCGCAAAGGACTTGAGCTGGTAGCGGCAGGCCCCGCCTACGACAAACTCCGGCGGTTACGCGGCAAGGTAAAGCTCTCCCTCAATCTCAAAGAGCTTCGCGAGGATCGTGGTTGATCGCCCTCGATACCAGTTCAGTGATCGCCTTTCTCGGCGATGGCCAAGGGGACGATATCGAGCAGGTTGAGGCGGCGCTGGAACAAAAACAGGCGGTCTTCCCGCCGGTCGTTCTCGCGGAGCTGTTGAGCGACCCGAAATTGCCCCCTGATCTGGAAGCGATCATCCTGGAGATCCCCCTCCTCTCTCTCGAGCCCGATTACTGGCATCGAACCGGAAAACTGCGGGCAAAATTGCTCGGCAAGGGGTTTAAGGCGCGGCTGGCCGATTGTCTGATCGCCCAGAACTGTCTGGAGCAGGAGATTCCACTCATCACCCGCGACTCCGACTTCAAGACGATCGCCCAATTGACATCCCTCCGTCTCGCTTAAAAAGAAGCCCCTCTCTTAATGTAAGAAAGGGGCTGTTTGAATCTTTGG
>CAYYFU010000017.1:0-12318 GCA_964471095.1 uncultured Pseudomonadota bacterium | reverse complement strand
GCACGTTACCCTGCCCGTTGATGCTCCCCGCGATATTCCGCTGCGAACCATGCGGGTTATCGGGGTGATAGCGAAACAGCCCCCGCCCCTCCCCCTCCAGCCGTTTCAAGGTGTCGTCGTCGGCAAAGTAGTTACCGTCACCATGCGCGATCGGCATTTTTACGACAGTATTTAGTGAATACTGTTTAGTGAATAGTGACCGATTGTTTTCAACGCGAAGAGATACGGCTTCACAAATGAATTGAAGATTGGCATTGCGCATCAGCACGCCGGGGAGCAGGCCGCATTCGGCGAGAATCTGAAAACCGTTGCAGATCCCGAGCACCAGTCCGCCTTGTTTCGCAAAGCCAATGACCTCGCTCATGATCGGTGAAAACCGGGCGATCGCCCCGGTCCGGAGGTAGTCGCCGTACGAGAAACCGCCCGGCAGGATCACGCAGTCAATCCCCTTGAGATCGGTCTCCTTGTGCCAAATGTACCGGACCTTTTGACGCAGGATATCCTTGAGGACGTGGTAACTGTCCCGATCGCAGTTGGTGCCGGGAAAGACAATAATTCCAAATTTCATTATTTTCCTTCGATCTCAAACCGATAGCTTTCAATCACCGTATTCGCCAACAGCTTCTCGCACATCTGTCGGACTCGTTTTTCCGAATTTTTTCCCAGCTCCAACTCAATATACTTTCCAACCCGAACATCCTTCACCTCGGCAAATCCGAGACTGGCTAACGCTTGCTGGACCGCCTTGCCTTGGGGATCAAGAACACCTGATTTAAGCGTAACGTAAATTTTCGCTTTAATAACGCCCCCTCCACGATTCAACATGACTCAATTTCCCCCTCTTACACTAAGAGGGGGCCCTCAGCTAGCCTCCCCTTAATGTAAGGGGAGGTGTCCCCGAAGGGGACGGAGGAGTTACCCGAACACCCTCCTGAAAATCGCGTCGACATGCCTCAAACTATGCTTGAGATCAAAAATCTGCGTGAATTCCTTTTGCGAGATCCGCTGCGAGATCGCCGGGTCTTTTTTCACTGCCAGCTCGAAATCAACCCCTTCCTTCCAGGTCCGCATCGCATGTTTTTGCACCATCCGGTACGCCTCTTCGCGGGCGAGGCCCGATTCCACCAGTCTGAGCAAAACTCCCTCGGAATAGGTCAGATTCCCCATCCTCTTCAGGTTGCGCATCATTGCGGCGGGGTAAACAACCAGCTGTTCGATCAACCCGGCAAGCCGCACCAACATAAAGTCGGTCAGGATCGTCGCCTCCGGGGCGATGATCCGCTCGACCGACGAGTGGCTGATGTCCCGCTCGTGCCAGAGGGCCACATCTTCCATTGCCGGGAGGGCGGTGGAACGAACCAGCCGCGCGAGTCCGCAGAGGGTTTCCGATAGAATCGGGTTCCGCTTGTGCGGCATCGCCGACGACCCCTTCTGCCCCTCGGAGAAAAACTCCTCCGCCTCCAGCAGTTCGGTCCGTTGCAGGTGCCGGATCTCGGTCGCGATCCGTTCCACCGAGGAGGCGACCAGTGCCAGCCGGGCCAAGAGGAGGGCATGCCGGTCGCGGGAGATGATCTGGGTCGAGACCGGGTCCGGCTTCAACCCCAGTTTTTCGCAGACGTACTGCTCGACCGCCGGCTCAATATGGGAAAAGGTGCCAACCGCCCCGGAGATCTTGCCGACGGCAATCACCTCACTAATCCGTTCCAATCCGATCCGATGACGCTGCATCTCGGCATACCAGGAGGCAATCTTGAGGCCCATCGTGATCGGCTCGGCATGGATCCCGTGGGTCCTTCCGATCATCGGGGTCATCTTGTGCTCGCGCGCCCTTTTTTCCAAAACCTTGAGGAGTTTCCTCAAGCCCTGAAGGATCAGCTCCGCAGACCGTTTGAGTTGAACCGAAAGGCAGGTGTCGAGAAGATCCGCCGAGGTCATCCCAAGGTGGAGCCAACGGGCGTCGGGGCCGACCGACTCCCCGACGTTGGTCAGAAACGCGATCACGTCGTGCTTGATCGTCTTCTCGATCGCGTCGATCCGGGCCACGTCAAATCGCGCCTTTTTGCGGATCTTGGCGGCGGTCCCCTTCGGAACCCGCTTCAGCCTCTCCCAGGCCTCACACGCTAACAGCTCGATTTCTAACCAGATTTTAAACTTTTCCTCCGGTTCCCAGATCCGGGACATTTCAGGACGGCTGTAACGAGGAATCATGACCGAACGTTCATAACAAGACGCGAAAAAATAGCAAGTTTCCCCAATTTTTTAAGCAACTTTGGCTGGTTTGAGCCGAAAGGATGACTGTCTATGACAGACCTGCGAAAAATCGATCCCTTCGCCGAGCGGGTGATCGAACGGTTTGCCGACGCCGAGGGGCTGACCGACGAGGAGTGCGACGACCTGGGTCTTTCCCCTGCCGTCAGTCATCTCCTGCTGGAGACCCTGGGACGCAACTCTGAGGGGCTGGTGACGCAGGATGAACGGGGCCGGCTGGAACAGGCCGGTTTTTCTATCCAATTTATCCAAACCCTCGCCGGAACGGACGGTGGCCGGGCGCTTCAACACCGCGTTGCCTGGCTGGCTGATCATGCAGTGACACGTTTCTGGAGACGCGACAACAAGGCAACCGATCGCGCCGTCATGATCCGGGAGCTTGGTGAAATGGGAACAGTTGCAACCGGTGCGATCCCCCGACTGATCGAGGCGCTGGATGACGAATCTTTGGAAGTTCGCCTCGCGGCCGCCGAGGCATTGGGAAAGATCGGCCCTGCGGCGGCGGGCGCCATCCCCCGTCTCACGGAGGTCCTCGACAAATGGCCCGACAGCGCCTTCCCGGTTGTCGCCAAGAGTCTGATCCAGCTCGGCTCACCGCCGGTCGCCTCCCTGATCCTAGCACTCCACGACCCGCGATGGCAGGTTCGTTATAAGGCGGCTGAACTGCTCGGGACGATCGATCCGGCGCGCGGCCGGGACGCGGCGCCGGCCCTCCTCGATCTGCTCCTCGGGCAGAGGATCAAGGCGAAGGAGAACCGCCAAGACGGCGGTTGGTGGACCCGCCAGATTATCGTCTGGAGCCTGGGGCAACTGGGCGATCCCAGCTCCATTCCGCTCCTGATCAGCTCGCTGGACGACCCGCATCCGCTCGTCCGGCAGGCCGCCCTCCGGGCCTTGATCAAACTGGGGCCGGCGGCAATCCCGGCGTTGGGTGAGACCGTCGCGGACCGAAACCAGAAGGCGAGCGTCCGTCAATACGCCTGCCGGGCGCTTGGCCACCTCCGGGCCGGTGACGATGCCTCTGTCAGCGCCCTGATCGAGACATTGGGAGAGCCCGATCCAAGACTGCGGGGATCGGCCCGTCAGGCGTTGATCCAGATCGGAGAACCGGCCGCCGCTCGCCTGCTCGTCGCCACCCAGACCCCCCAATCAGACGAACTCCTCGCCGAGGAGATTTTCATCTTGGGGGAAATCCACGCCGATAACCCGGGCATCCTCGACACCCTGTTGTACCTGACGGATGTCGCCGCCAATCCCGTCATTCGGAAGGGTGCCATCGTTGCCCTCACCAAGTACGCGGAACAGGTCGGTCCTGCTGAGGTCAGATCTCTGTACCTGGCCCTGGAGGATCCGGAGGTGGAGGAAGAGTTGGTCATCAACGCCCTTGTCGCCACAGGGCCCGCCGCTCCCGCCGAGTTGGTCCGGGGTCTCGAGGCTTCGTCCGCAAGGAGTCGCGCGGCGGTCAAGGAGGCGCTGGTAAGGCTGGGGGGACGCCTCCTGCCCGAACTCGCCCGCCGCTGGGAAGGGCCCCACCAGGCGGTTCATCAGGAAATTGAGGAAATCTTTCTCAGGATCGGCCCCCCCGCCGTTCCTTTTCTGATCCCTCAACTCTCTCACGCCGATCCGATGGTGCGGGAACATACCGTGCGCCTCCTGGGAGGAATGGGGGCAAGTGACGCAGAGCGAACCATGATCGCCCAAAAAATCCTGGAACGCCTCCCGCTCGAACCGGAGGGGATGCACGATACCCTGACAACAGTCCTCGTGCAACTCAAGGAGCCGGCCATTGATCCGCTGATTGTCGGACTGGGAAGCGCGTCTGAGACCGTTCGGGAGCATTCCGCGCAGGCCTTGGGGGAGATTGCGGCTGTCCCGGAAAGGGTCATCCCAGCGCTGGGACAGCTCTTGGAGGACAAGGAACCGATCCGCAAGGCGGCGGCAGGATCGCTCGCCCGTTACGGCGCCCCGGCCTGTCCCGTCTTCGTGGAGGCGCTGAAAAAACCGGATGGGATCCGCGAGCTGGCGATCGACTCACTGGTTCTGATCGGCCGGGCCGCCGTCGCCACGGCGATCAAACTTGTGGAAGACCCGAAGCCCCGGAACCAACAGGCAGGCCAGACCGTGCTGGTTCGGGTGGGACGGCCCGCGATTCAGCCGATGATCCGAAGGCTTCAGGAGCGCCCCCTCTCCCCGGAACTGGGCCGGCGGATCGCCGAGATACTGGCTCGTTCCGGCCCTGAGGCGCTCGAACCGATCCGCCGAGCGCTGGAAAACCCCGCCGTCAACGGACGCCGTTACCTACTCTTGGCGGAGTTGGGCGCTCGGGCAAAACCGGCGATCCCGGAACTGCTGAGGACCCTGGGAGATGAAGATCCGCAGGTGGTCCTGACGGCGGAACAGGTCCTGAAACAGATCGGTCCCGCGACCCTCGCCCAGCTGGATGGCATCGCGGCGTTACTCGATCACCCGCAGGAAAAGGTCCGCCGCCGCTCCCTGCTCGCCTTGAAACAACTGGCGGGGGGCGGCCCTGCCGCACGGAGGGGGATGAGGGAAAATCGCGAGTTCCTGGAAAGACTGCGCACCCGTGAGGCGGAAGAGCCGGAGGCGGAATTGAACAAGATGATTCAGGAGACCTTGAGGATCATAACGAGGCACTGACAATGGGACATCCGCTTCAAGACCCAGGTTTGAAACGCTCGATCATCGGGGAACCGCTCCATCCGGTCACCGGGGATGACGTCCTGCTGGTCGAGGGGAGAAAGGGAAATCCGGTCGTTCTGGATGACGACAAGATTTTTGTCGAGGATGGAACCTTTTATCTCCTGGTGGCGGCGGAGGCGGGCAAGAACCCCCAACAGGTCGCGGAGCTCTTCAGGAAAGGTCATCAGCTGACCGCGATCCCCTCCGCGCAAAAACCGGGCAGTCCCCAAACGGGACCCGACGAGTTCGCGGTGGTGGTTGACCCTTCCCGCTCCTTTCATTACCTGGACCGGCAGGTTGCTCCTCAGCTCCGTTTTCGACCCGATCTAGAGCACCTCAAGGCACTCTACGGCGACAAGGCCGACTACTTTATGATCGGCTTTCGCCTCCCGTACGACCGGGAGAGGATGTTTGGGCGGGAGTTTCGGACCGTTCGGGACGAGGCGGGACGGCCGACCGGCGAGAACATCAACACCCGGATCTTTGACCTCCAACAGTCCTCCATCGACGGCCGGGTCGAGGTGATCTACCGGGGCGGACTGGCACTCTTTGACCGGCAGGATCCGGACGGAAGACCGGACAACCTCCACTTCATGTTCGTGAGCGATCTGCATGTGGAGTCGCGAAACGATGAGCTGGAGGGAACGATCATTGAGGGACGAGACCAAGACCTCTATTTCCGGTTTAACAACGCCAATGCGAACCTGGACGCCATCGTTAGGGAGGCGAACCAGCGCTATTGGCAGGGGAGACTGGATTTCTTCGTCACCGCAGGGGACAACATCAATGCCGACGGGATCCACCACGGGCAGGCGGGGCGCCTGATGGAGTCGAACAACTACCACTTTGCCCGGGCGTTCAACAACCTTGTCCTCCCGGCCGCCTCAACAAACGGCAATCATGATGAATATCCGGAACAGCCGCCCGCCGCCGCCTCGGCAAAAAATTACCACCTGACTGCCAACGAACTGAGAAAGCTGGAGGAAGGGGGTCGCTATGACG
Source organism: uncultured Pseudomonadota bacterium (assembly GCA_964471095.1). Lineage (GTDB taxonomy): Bacteria > UBA10199 > UBA10199 > JACPAL01 > JACPAL01 > CAYYFU01. The sequence continues at coordinate 6,348 of CAYYFU010000017.1, read as the reverse complement.
GAACTATCCCAATTTTTAGCGGTGCCGTGGGAATCTATCACTACCTCAGGGACAGCCTCCTCGCGGTGGTGGGGGACAACAGCTCCGCCCAGATCGGCTACTACGACCTGGTCGACCCGTTTCCCGATTCCGTGATCAACTTCGGGCGCGGCGATCCCTCGGATCCAGACTCCAGGGAATTCAGACTGATCCGGATGGATATGGGACGCGATGACCTCGCCCACTTCCGCGAGGACGACCCGATCTATCGAGACCTCCAGATCTGGCCGTGGGGACCTTCTTACGGCCACTTTGGGACCACCTATGAGGCGCTGACCCAACAGTCCCCCGATCTGTATGGGCCAAACGAGGCCCAGCTCTCCTGGTGGGCCCTGCAGGCATTCCAGGAAGGGGCCAATATCCTGCTTGTGACCCACCCCCCTTCGCTGAACAGCGAGGAAAACCAGGTGGAATTTGACCCGAAACTCCGACTTTCCCCATTGCGACCGGTCGTCGACCATGAGGACTTGGGTTTCAATACCTTCCTTCATGGACGGGATACCTTTCTCCGGATCGTCAAGGACAGCCCCTGCTGGATCTTGCATCTGGAAGGGCATACCCATTTTGAAGGGAATGGTCACGTCATCGGAACCGACCGCGAAAACAGCCCCCGGATCTATCGAGGACAGATTCAAGAGGGGTTGCATCTGCTCCCCAAGGATGGACCCTCGGTCAGGACCTTCTGGGAACCGCCCGAGGTCTGTGACGAGACCTGTGCGCCGCAAACCCGTGAGCTCCATCAGGAGGCCGCGGCACAGATCAGAAATCCCAAATATTTCTGGCAGGTCGGCTCCTCCGGCGTGGGGGACACCCCGGTCCTCTCCATCCTGACGATCCATCCGAACGGGTTCCCCAGCGACGTCGAGCATCACTGGGTGATCAAGCAGATTGAAGAAGACCCGAACGATCCCAACAAGGCGACGGTCCGCCGGGTGGTCTCGCCGGAGAAGCTCTCCAACGACCGTCTGGCCGGTGCCTGGAAAGAGATGCAGAGGGCCAATCCCCGGCCCCGACCCGATTGGGAGGGGGCCGCCCGGGAGGTTAGAGAACGGCTGGATCAGGACGACATTTCGTTCCTCCCGAATCCCGACAGCCTCAGGAGCTACCCGGTTTACAACGATGAGATCAACGATCCGATCATCTCCCCGACCAAACTGACCCGCCACCTTCGGCCCCATCTGATGGGGAACAGCGTCCCTTGGCTTCTGGATGACACCGGATCACCGACCGATTCGTTTGGCGCCAGCGTTCAGTATTTCTTCAGTCGGAGTCAAGTCGGCAAGGTGACCCGCACCCTGTTCTTGGAGGGGGCCGAGATCGGCTGGTTTCAAAACCGAACGCTCGACCATCATGGATATCTGGCGGTCCGCTCCCCCCACTATTTGGACTGGAAGATCGGCGACCGGTTCATCCTCCGGGGCCTGAGTGTCGCGTTGGGGGGAGGCGTCCGAGTTAACGAGAATTCGGGTGACGTCAGCGGCTACCTTCACGACGACCTGACGGTCCTGGAACCGACCCTCCATTTTGATCATGATCATTTCGAAATTTTTCTCGGCCTCGAGTATCATCGGATGTTTAATTCCGACAGCGCCTTCTGGGTAACCACCGGCGCCGGATTCCTGTTTTAGATCAGGCGACAAAACCGTTGCGAACCTTTTGAAAAAAGGCTAGAGGCAGGCGGCCAATGACCAAGTCCGGGCACCCCCGCAACGCGAAGGCATCCCTGTTGATGGCCGTCGTCTTTCTGCTTTGTCTGCAGTGGGTCTATCTCCGTTTTTTCTCCACACCTCTGGAGTCCCCCTGGAATGCGATCGCCCCGGGGATGGCGATCTTCGGCGCCGCCTTTATTTTGTCGTGGGGGGCGGAGCTGGCGCAATTTTATATCCCGCAATCGCTCGCGATCGCCTTTCTCGCGCTGATCGCGGTGCTCCCGGAATACGCGGTCGACATGTACTTCGCCTGGCAGGCGGGACAAGACCCGCAGTACATCCATTACGCCACCGCCAACATGACCGGCGCGAACCGGTTGCTGATCGGGGTCGGCTGGGCGGCGGTCGTCTTCGCCTATTTCTTCAAGACCCGGAAGGGAGAGGTGCAGCTGGAGAAGGGGAACCGGATCGAGCTGTTTGCCTTAACCGTTTCAACACTCTATTGCTTTCTGGTCCCGATCAAACAGGCGCTCTCCTGGGTCGATTCGGTTTTTCTGTTGTCGATCTTCGCTTGGTACATCTATCAGGCGACCCGCTCCCACCATGAGGAGCCGGAGGTGGAGGGTCCGATCGTCGCGATCTCTCGCTGGCCTTCAGGACGACGACTCCTCGCCACCCTCTTCTTCTTTCTCTTTTCCGGCTTCACCATTTTTATCTCCGCGGAACCGTTCGCCGAAGGGCTGCTGGAGACGGGGCGTCATTGGGGGATCGAGGAGTTTATCCTGGTCCAGTGGCTGGCCCCCTTGGCCTCCGAGTCACCAGAGTTCATCGTCGCAATCCTGTTTGCGCTCCGGGCCAAGGCAGGCGCGAGCCTGGGAACCCTCGTCTCCTCCAAGGTCAATCAATGGACGCTGCTCGTCGGGATGCTCCCGCTGGTTTATAACCTTTCGGCAGGGCATGTCATGCCGATGCCGATGGACGCGCGGCAATCGGAGGAAATCTTTTTGACCGCGGCCCAGTCGCTCTTTGCGCTGGTCGTGATCGCCAACCTGCGCTTTTCGATCTCGGAGGCGCTGATCCTCTTCGTCCTGTTTGCCACCCAGCTGTTCTTTACTTCCACGGAGGCCCGCACTATATACGCCTTTGTTTACATGGCGCTGGCGATCGGCTGGTTTTTTGTGGTGCGGGACAACCGGCGGGGATTCGGAGAAACATTCCGCGCCGGCCTGAAGTGGGGAGGAAGGGTTCCATGACAGCCAAAAAAGAGCGGGTTTCGGTGGAGTGGGATTCGCCGCTGTTTCGCGATACCCAGTCGGAGTTCGAGGAAGTGGCTCATCGCATCTCGCTCGATGAAAATGTCTTTAACCGGCTCCGTTATCCGTTTCGGGCGCTGATCGTTTCGGTCCCGTTCCGGATGGACAACGGTGAGGTCCGGGTCGTCCCCGGTTATCGGGTGCAACACAACGAGGCGCTCGGCCCCTGTAAAGGGGGGATCCGCTATCATGCCAGCGTTAATCTGGGGGAGGTCTCCGCCCTCGCGATGCTGATGACCTGGAAGACTTCTCTTGTCGGACTGCCGCTCGGGGGGGCCAAAGGGGGTGTCGCGGTTGATCCAACGCCGCTCTCTCGCCCGGAGCTTCAGCGGCTGACCCGCCGCTACACGGCGGAGATCATCAACTTTATCGGCCCTGACCACGACATCCCGGCCCCCGACATGGGGACCAACGGTCAGGTGATGGCCTGGATGATGGACACCTACAGCTCGCTCAAGGGGTACTCCGTGCCCGGCGTCGTGACCGGCAAGCCGGTGGAGATCGGCGGCTCGTTAGGGCGGGCGGAGGCACCGGGGCGGGGCGTAGTTTACTGCATCATGGAGGCGGCCGATCGGCTCGGCTGGAAGTTAGACGACAAGATCACCGTGGCGATTCAGGGATTCGGTCAGGTCGGAAACGCGGCGGCCCGGAAAATTGCAAAAATCGGTTGCCGACTGATCGCCGTGGGAGATCACACCACAACCCTTTATAATGAGAAGGGGTTCTCCTATGAATCGCTCGAGGCCTGGGTCAAGAAGAACCGGTTCCTGCAGGGATACCCTGAGGGGGAGACGATTGCGCACGACGACCTGATAACACTGAAGTGCGATATCCTGATCCCGGCGGCGACCGGCGGCGTCATCACCAAGGACAACGTGAAGAAACTCAAATGCCGGATGATCGCGGAGGGGGCGAACGGCCCGACCACCAGCGAGGCAAACCACGTACTCGAAGCACAGTCCGACATCTTTGTGATCCCCGACATCCTCGCCAATGCCGGCGGCGTGACCGTCTCCTACTTCGAGTGGGTGCAGGACCTGCAAAACTTCTTCTGGTCGGAGAAGGAGATCAATGAGCGGCTCTTTGAGATCATGAAGCGGGCGTTCCACGAGACCTGGGAGCGATCGCTCCATGAAAAGATCGGGATGCGCGACGCCGCGACCCGGATCGCGATCGAAAAGGTCTCCCGCGCCATGCTCGCCCGCGGCCTGTTTCCTTAAATCCAGAGGATTTTGATTTCTCCTTCGACCTCTCTGAACTCCTTGTCCCCGGTGATCACTTCCGCCTTCCTTGTTTTCGCCAGAGCGGCAGCAAAACAATCGGCGTAAGACATTTTCTTCCCTGCCTTATAGACCCCGGCCTGGCGGGCCAATGGCTGGTCGACATCCACAACCTCGATGGGAAAACTGTCGAGAACCTTCATCACCTCATCGGCCGCCGCCTCCCCTTTCTCCCTCCGGGTGATGTAATAGACCTCCCCCCAGTTCACGGACGTCATCAGAAGATTCCTGCCCGTCTCGGACGCGCGGGTCAAGGCATCCCGCACCCTTTCATAGCCCGATTCCTTTTCCAGATAAACCATGACGGCGTGGGCGTCCAGGACCTGATTCAACGTTCATCCTCCCTGATCCGATCCTGCTCACGCATCTCCAACAGACCCTTGGCCAACTTTCCTCCGGTCTTTAACAAACCTGCCATCTTCTCAAAATAGTCTTTGGTGAGCGGCCGGATCACCACATCGTCGTGCCTTTCGATAAAACAAACCTTGGTCCCCTTCTTGATCCCGAGCCGTCGCCGGATCTGCGAGGGGATGACCACTTGTCCCTTGATGGTGACGATTCCTGTTTCCATAAAGACCTCCCCTATGTATGGATACCTACTTTAGATAAAGGTATACCAATAATTAAATAGTATGTCAATTTATTTTATGTAATACAATATCTGCACATGGCATACCTTGCCTGGTGTCTTTCTGCTTCGTTATACTCATTCCGCAAACAGCGTATAATCTGCCTGCCGGCGTGGGACCAAGTGGCGCCAACTCCTTGTGGAAGGGATCAACCAGATAGCGCCGCAAACGAGGGACGCCGTAAATTCGTTGACATCCCCCGCCGATCTTTCTAAAAAAAAACGATCATGGCACGGGAGAACTGGGGTTCCCGCATCGGCGTCATCCTCGCGGTCGCCGGCAGTGCGATCGGCCTCGGCAATTTCCTTCGTTTCCCCGTGCAGTGCGCCGGAAACGGCGGCGGCGCCTTCCTGATCCCCTACTTTATCGCCCTGTTGTTCCTGGGAATCCCCCTGATGTGGGCGGAATGGGCGATGGGCCGGCTGGGGGGGAGTCTTGGCCACGGCACCTCTCCCGGAATCTTTGCCAAACTCTGGAACCACCCGCTGGCCAAACACCTCGGATCGGTCAGCCTGATCATCAACTTCGGCATCTGTGTCTATTACGCCTATGTCGAGTCCTGGACCCTGGCGTTCTCCTGGTTCTCACTGACCGGGAAATATTTCGGGATCACCACCCAGGCGGAAATGGGAAAATTTCTCTCCAGTTTTCAGGGGATCGGAACCTCCCGTTATTTCGGCGGCATCACCTCGGCCTATCTGTTCTTTTTGATCGCCTTTGCCTGCAACACCTACGTCCTGTGGCACGGGATTCGCGGCGGGATCGAAAAGATCTGCAAGATCGGCCTGCCGCTCCTGTTTCTGTTTGCGGTCATCCTCGTCATCCGGGTCTTCACGCTGGGGACACCGGATCCGACCCACCCGGAGAATTCGGTCCTGAACGGATTGGGCTTCATGTGGAATCCCGACTTTTCCCAATTGACCCATGCCAAGGTCTGGCTCGCCGCCGCCGGTCAGATCTTCTTCACCCTCTCGATCGGGTTTGGCTGTATCCAGACCTACGCGAGCTACCTGAAGCGGGATGACGACATCGCCCTCAACGGGCTCACCGCGGTCGCCACCAATGAGGTCGCGGAGGTCATCCTTGGCGGATCGATCGCTATTCCGATCGCGGTGGCCTTCTTTGGCCTTGCCGGCACCGCCGCCATCGCCCAAGGGGGGGCGTTTAACCTCGGGTTTCAGGCGGTCCCGCTGATTTTCCAAAAACTCCCGCTGGGGCAGTTCTTTGGCACCCTCTGGTTTGGGCTCCTGTTCATCGCCGGGATCACCTCTTCGGTCTCGATGCTCCAACCGCTGGTCACCTTCTTTGAGGATGAATTTGGGTGGAACCGAAAAAAGGCAGTCACCGTTACCATGACCGCCCTCTTCCTGTTCGCCCAGCCGGTTATCTTTTTCCTTTCCAAGGGTTACCTGGATGAGATGGATTTTTGGCTCGGGAC
>CAYYFU010000016.1:357-12370 GCA_964471095.1 uncultured Pseudomonadota bacterium | reverse complement strand
ACCCCGGACTTCCAGATCTCAAAATCGTCCTCGATTCCGTCCCCGTCGGTGTCCCGCGCATTCGTGACGCCACCAAACCCGTTATACGGTGCGGTTTCATCGGCATCCAACGTGCAGTTGTGGTTCCGGTCCTCTTCATGGTTGTAGAGACCGTCCCCATCTCCATCGTCCCCGCAACGATACCGGAATCCAGGTCGGGAAAGACACGCCTTGGGGTTATCGGGCAAGAGAAGCGTTCCTCGGCAATCCTCGTCATTAGCACCGTTGCAACAGATGACGGTCCCGTTTTCGGTCCTCGCAAAGAGAGAAGGAGCCAACAGGAGGCCTGCCATCAGTGTTATCATTCCCAACGCTTTGTGTAGTCCGCTCTTCATAAAACCTCTATTGGACCCCAAACCGGAAGCCCACCCCTCCATAGATCGTCGTAGAATTAGGAACATCGACCGTGTAGTGACCGGCATCCAGCAGGTAATCCGCAAAATCCCCTGTCCAGCGACGCGCCACACCTGCATAAAGATCAACGATCCCCTTTAACTGGAGCCGGAGTTCCAAATCGAAGCCGCCGGTGACAACCCTTTTCCCTCCCACATTGTGGGGAGAGAGGCGGCCGTCACGATCAGTAATATCTCCATTAAAGACAGTCCCCTGGACCGGATCGTAACCCCTTCGATCCGTCTGCAGGATGGCGCGTCCAAAATGGCCGGTTACCACCAGCGCGAATCCCAGAATCTCTTCATGGATATTTTCGAATCCGATACCGATACCGCCGGTGCCGGTGATATCGTGCTGCTGGGCGTTCGCATTCCCAAAATCCTTTGGCTCCTGACACTCCAGATCCTTGTAGTCGTAAGAGACACCCAGTTCCTGAATGAACCGAAAACTTCCTGACCAATATGACTTATTATTCAAACCGATCTGGGCGCCGGTTATCCCCCGCTTCGGGGCACAGGAGTATGTGTTATTGGAAAATGCGACATCGTTAGAGAGAGTGTCTCTTGCCTCTTCCGGAAAATCAGCGACAAAGGCATCTCCGGAACTGACCGTCCCCAATCGGAACCTGCCTGCAGCCCGAACCCCTGGATGAAAAAATCCATAGTCGGGCGGCTTGACCGGCGCCGGGGGTGCTGGTGTTGCCGATGGCGCTGGGGGGGGCGCTGGACTTGCACCAACAGGCGTCTGCAAAAGACCGAACCGGCCGGTCACGAGATCAAATTGTCGGGCCTCAAATCCGTAGTGATCCATTCAGCCTTCCTCTCTAGGATTCTCGGTCGTTCTCCAAAAAAGTTGCTAACAAAATTTGCCTCATTGTAAGTTCACCCGAAGCCGGATCACCGGGGGGTTCGCCACGATCACCCTGAGTTGGGGGCAAAAGAGCGGCACCTCGGAGACCTGCCATTCGTAGACCCCTCCGGGGCCCCAAACGTAGTTCTTTCCGCTACTTGAGGTCGTCTGAAGGCCGCCGATCTCCGGGATGGAGCCGGTCAGTTCCGCCTCGATCCAGTCGGTCTCTCCCTCCGGTTTCAGCCAGACCTCGTTGCCGGCGACCGCCAGCCAGCCAAGTCCTTCCTTATGACCGACCGCCCGGAGGTTTCCGGGGAGATCCACCTCACCGTCGTACGAGATCCAGCTCCCGTTGTTCCACCACCAGCTCCCCTCCTCGCTCACCGCAAAAAGTCGTGCCGCTGAACCGCTCCCCGCCTTCTCAAAAAAGAGCGGACCGAACCCCTCCAGTTCGGGGGAACTCCAATCCTGGCCGTCGTCACTCCAGTAGACCGCCTCTTCGCTCATCGCAAAAAACCCCTCCGAGCGGACGAAGACCTTGTTGAAATCACCCGAAATAATGTCGCTGAATTCCCAACCATCTCCCAACTCGCCGACAATGATCCCCCGGTTGGTCCCGGCGATGTAGTTCCCATCGAGTGAGGCGACCGAAAAGACCTCCATGTCGACCAGGTTGTCCCCCTGCCACCGCTCCACCTGGATCACCTCCCAATGATTCCCCTCATCTTCCGAATAATAGATATGGCCGGTGGTGCCGGTCAGGACGATGTCGGAGTTACCCCGATCGATCGTGACCGTCTTCATCCCGGTATTAGGCAACCCGTCCCCTGCCAGTGAGACGACCGAACCGGTCCCGGTCTTGCGGTAGAGCCCGTTGGAGGTGGCCAGATAGATCTTGTTCCCGGTCACCGCCGCCTCGTTGAGGGAGCCCAATGATCCGGCCGCGGAGGCGGCAACCCGTTGTTCAAACTTGGCCGAAAACTTCCGGGGCTGGACCAGGATGGAGCGGGAGGCGCGTCCCATCTCCTGTCCATTCAGTCGGGCCTGGAGGGTAAAAGTGGTGGTGGAAAAGACCTGCATCAATACCGAGCCACGGCAGGTCAGATTCACGCAGCTCCTCCCTTGAGAGGGATGGGCCGGGGCGGTGATCGAGATCGAGTCGGCCCCGGTCACCTCCCAGCTTAAAGTGATGGTCCCGGCCGGCCGGACACAACCGGTGGAGAGGTCAAACCGGATTGAGACGCTTGGGAGGAAACCGGCGCAATCGGCATCGTTAAAATCAATCAGGTTGTCCCGGTCGTTGTCCTGTCCGTCACCGCAGAGGGCGGCGCTGTTTTCCGCAAGCGGCTGGGGCGTCGGTGGCGGCGGGAAGAAGTCACCACAATCCGGATCCTCCAGGTCCATCACTCCGTCCTGATCGTTGTCGGTATGATCCGCACAGAGCTCTGCCGTATTCTCGACCGGTAGGGGGGGTGGGGGAGAAACAAAGGCGGCGCAATCGGAATCCTGCAGGTCGATCAGCGTGTCATCGTCGTTGTCGAGCCCGTCGGAACAGGCGCCGGGGCTGTTTTCCGCACGGCCTGTCACCGAGGTGGCGGTGGAAACCGTCGCCGGCGGCGGTGTGACCACCGGCCGCTTGGGGACCGGACCTGGCCAGATCTCCGGGGGGCCGTCGTTCAGGAAACAACCGCTCAAGAGTACCAAAGGTAAAACCACACCCAAAATGCGACGGGTGACTCGGGTCGGGCGCCCACGACGCGCGCAATTTATGAGCACGGAGTGGGCGGAACCCGAGGCAGGACCCGTCGCCAAATAGGTTGTGAAATAACCTCTCATCATTTTTTACCTTCACCCAGCAGGTCGTGGTTGTAGGCCAGCTTCGCAAAGAGACCGCTGTCCGAGAATTCCGCAAAATCATCCCCGCGGGCCGATCGGATAAAGCTGTAGAGGATCGCCGAAAAACCGTTGGGGAGCGGGAGCTGGAGCTCCCCGGAACCGACCTGACTGGAGGCGCTGACCCTCCCCCCCTCCAGACCTTCGTAAGTCGCCGTCACCTCATTTCGCCCGAACATGACGCCGAAGGCGGCCTTTTTGAGGATAACGTCGAGGGGGATTTTCAATCCGCCATAAAACGACTCCCGGGTTCGAACCGTCTCACCGTCAGACACAGTCGCCCCCTCCTCAAAGTGCTCCTCGGTCACCTCCCGATCAGAGTAGGAGCCGAACAGTTGCCACCTCTTCCATTCAAACCGGGCATAGACGGCATCGACCGTCGTCGTCCCCGGCCCTTCCCCAAAGAGACTCCGCTCCGCATCCTCCGGAACCCCCACTTGGGTATGCTCCCAGTTGCCCCGCAGGGCTGCCTGCGGGGTAAAGGCAATCATCGCCGAGAGGAGGGTGGAATAATTTTCCCCAGAAAGGATGTCGGAAGAGCCGACGGTCGGGCCATCCTTTCCGGTCCCCCCCTCCGCCCCCAGGCTGAACGGGCCTAGCGGTATGTTGACGAACCCTCCCTTGACCGCGTATTTTGCCGAATAATCAAAACCGGGTGGCAGGCCTCCCAACGGGTTAATTAAGCCCGTCCGGAGCGGATTCTCCGGCTTGATCGAAAAACTCCCCCCCTGGACGTACGCGCCCCAGTGCCTCTGCTTGTCAAAGCTGTTTTGCAACCTTTCGTTGACAACCCCAATGGCGGCCGCCTCCGCCTCCTCGGACGCATTTTCGTAATCCCATTTAAGCTTAAGGGGGACAAAGATTGCCGACCAGTTGAACTGCCAGTTCTGCTCCTCGGACACCACCTGCATCGGGGCAAAGCCCAAGGGATCGGCAACGAACTTGTTTTGGGCAGGGAGGACCAGGCTCGCCCCGGCCCCGACACTGGTTCCCAGGTCCCCAAAGGTCAGGCCGCCGGTCGCTCCCGCCTTTGCCTGGCTGGCATAACAGTCGTTCACGTTGGCGAGCGTGCTGGAGCAGGTCGCCCCCGAGGCGTCGATCGGAAGTGAGAGTTTAAATTGCGCCATAAATCTAGAACACCAGGGTCAGCTGGGCCCGGACGATCTGGTCATTCAGGTTCCGGAATCCCCCCCGGTTGACGAGGATGCTGTACTCGGTCTGGACCTTCATCAGGTGACCCTGAAAATAATAGCTTAACCCCCCGGTGATCTCCCGGAGCGGGATCCCGCCGAGATCGGAACCCCCCTTGTCTTTGGAGGTGAGGCCGGTCACCGCCAATGCCGGGATCGGAAAGTCGGGATAAATGACCGAGTAACGCCCGGCCAACTCGAGCTTTTTCGGGATCAGAAAATAGCCGCTCTGCCCCATGAATCCGTGGTCAAAGGAACGGTACTGGTTGTTATAGACAAACTGCCACTGACCCAGGACGCTGAATCCAACCCAGGTCAAGGTTCCATCCATCTCTCCGCGGACCAACTTGTCCTCGCGCGGATTCAAACCCTGCTGGGTGAAGACGGTAAAATCCTCTGTCTCCTTGGTGTTCCCGAAGTCGTACGCCATCGTGCTGCCAAACTGGAGGTTCGGATTTTCGGAATATTCCTGATCCCCCTGATAGGAAGAAATTTTACCCAACGGGGTGTATTCAAACCGGTTCCCCAGCAGGATCTCCTTGTTTCGGTTTGGCTGGTTCCGCCCGTCTCCATTCACCACAAAGAGGTAGTATTTGAGCGGCTTCACAATGGCGCCGGAAAACTGAACCCCCAGGTCTCGACCCAAAAAGAAATTGCTATAAAGCATCGAGACGGTGACCAGCTGATTCCCGATTCCGGAGAAGATATCCTCGCGGTTGATCGGGAGGTTGAACTGGCCGGCGTCAATAATGAAATAATCGGTGATGCCGACCTGCACCTGGCCATCCATAAGATTGAGCTTCCCCTCCGCCGCTGAGTATTCAATCGCCAGAAAATATTTGACCTTGGGAGAAAAGGCGTTGCCGGAAAAGACAGTCCGCAATCGGGCCATCTTGAAGCTGTTCTCGTCGACCGCCGCCTCTTTGTACGTGTATTCGTAGCGGGGCTGGACCTGCAGATTGAATTTGAACTTGTAGTTCTTGTCTTCGGTCTGCAGGAAAAATCCCTTGTCGTAACCGACCTCCGCCGCAAACAGCGGGGAGAATCGCCCCAGAAAAACCACTGCCAGAACGAGGCTAAAAATGAGCCTTTTCATCCGCCGCTCTCCTCTCCCCTACTTATCGGCGCAGCGTCAAAAGGGTTGCGTTGAAAAGGCGAAAAAAAGCGAAAAAACGGGGATTAGGAAGTCAGGAGTGACGGTGGCGCTTGTGACCTGAATAATGGTCAAGAATCACGACCAGCAACCCAACCAACACAGCCCCGACCGCAAATAGAGTGGAAACAATCACTTAGACGCCTCCTTTGGGATGTGCCAAGTATAAACCAAGCCCGGCAGTGAGAATAAAACATAAAAAACCGATCCCTACAAGGCCCATCTTGACCGCACTTCCAGCCATTAAAAAAGGACCCAGGATGTACGAGCCAAAAAGAATCTTGGACAAATCTACCAGCAACCCCGCAAGCTTTTGCCGCTGGATCGAATGCAGTTTCATAATGAACCTCCAGGGGTTGGGACCGGGCGATCCACAAAATCAGCGAGATTGTTGTCGGTATCGACACCGGGGGAGGCCCTTTCGAGGGAATGACCGGAGGCGACATCGGGGGCGGGAGTCCCCTCCATGGTGGGGTTTCCCTCCACCTGTGGGGTCAGAATCCCCTCCCCATACCCCAAGGCATCGAGCAATCCCCCCCCACGATCGAATAATTGCACCGCATCGGGGCCGTTTTGCGGGTCCAAGTTATCCACCAGATCGGCTCCAACCACCTGGCTGACACCGGTCTGCCCATCCCGGGAGTCGGCGATCAGATAAAAACCATCTCCCCCCACCTCCGCATCCTCGGGGAGTGTGATGGAGTCCGTTGTGGCGCCGGTATCGCCATTGACAAAGGCGACGCGACAACCGGCGACGGAGAGGCCGGCGGTTCCGTACAGCTCGACAAATAAAATGCCATCGGTATCACTCCCGACCGCATCATAATAAATCTCGTTGATCACCACAAAACCGGGTTCGGGATCATTGGGTTCGGTTGGACTTGTCGGACCCGTTGGACCGGTCGGTCCCGTGGGACTTGTTGGATCATCGGAACCGAGGCCTTGATCCGATTCCGGCGCCTCTTTTCCCTCTTCCGTCCCGACATCGATCGCCGGGTCGTCCCGGAGCGATTCCGGCATGACCGGGGGATGACCACAGGCTAGAAACAATATGACGATGACCAAACTGATCGATCCTGTCTTCATCTTTTGAGCTCCCCGGAAAACCAGCCGCCGGTATACGCATCCAGTTTCCCTGCCAGCTCCTCGCGTCGACTCCCCCGCGGCTCTCGCCGCCAGGCAAAATCGATCTCGGTCAACCGCTCCAGGAACCGGATCCGATCCTCCAGCCAATTGCGGGTCTCGCGCGACACCTCCAGCCGGTCCCGGCTGAAGACCAGCTCATCCAGGGCCCAGACCGCCCGGACCTCCATCGATGTCCCCTGCTGGAAATCCTGATCAAAGTCGTTCTGGTTCGGTCCGACGGTCACATCCCCGCCTGAGAGGGAGACGGTATCGGAGGTGGAGAGGGAGACGACATCCTTGAGTTGCCGGTCAAAACCGACCTGGAACCGCGGCAACGCCGCCGCCCAACGCGATTTTCCCTTCCAATCGCTGATCTCCCGGCGGTCATAACCGGCGACCCGCAACGCCTCCTGCTGGACCTCTTCAATCGGCGGCACCCTCCCCACCGCCATCATCGGGGTCAGCAGGATAAATAAGATGACCATGAACCGAACCATTGAAGGAAGACAGAGCAAGACTGATGCCAACCAAAATGAGGCGGATCTCCAGGCCCAATGGTTCGATTTTTAAACCGCACCGGTCGAAATTCGAACCGTTGAGCCTCCGGGGATCTCAAGATGATCCAAAAAATCCTGGCACCCCGATTGCAGAAAGAGATTCCAATGAAGTTCGTTCTGATCGGGCTCCTGTTTGTCTCCTGCGCGACACCCCTCACGTCGATCGACAACCCGTTTGAGCAGGCCCCTGACTCCACAACCTATTCAAATAAGGGGAGAAATCGGCTCTTGAAGATCATCGTCATCAATGTCGGACAGGGGGATGCAACCCTGGTGATCGGACCCGATCAGACCACGCTGTTGATCGATGGGGGTCCAGCGGAGACCGGCGCCTCCAAGGTTCTCGAAACCTTGAATGAGGAAGATACTCAGAAGCTCAACTGGGTGATCGCCAGCCACTACGACCTCGATCATATCGGCGGCCTGCCGGCGGTGTTGGCAGGATTTGCGGTTGAGGCGGTGCTGGATCGCGGCGATCTGACAAACCAGGACCTGCCGCTTTTTTTTGGTTACCTCGATCGGGCGGGACCACTCCGGCAGGAGGCCGAACCGGGTCTGGAAATCCCCCTGGGGGACGGGGCGACGGCGACCGTCATCGTCGTCAACGGCAACTATGCCGACGGGCGTTCCATCCATCTCAACCCGGACGAGGAGAACGAGGCCTCGATCGGACTGTTGATCCGGTACGGCTCGTTTGAATATTTTACCGCGGGGGATCTGACCGGAGGCGGGGCACCGGGGGGGTATGAATCAAAGGAGATGGAAACTTGGGCCGGCGAGATCATCGGTGATATCGACATCTTGCACGCGGGGCATCACGGGAGCGCCACCAGCACGAATGAGCGATTCCTTGAGTTGACCCGACCGGAGGAGGCTGTCATCTCGGTGGGGAAGGAAAACGATTACGGGCATCCAACTCAAACCGTTCTCAACCGCTTCAACGGGATCGGGACGGCGATCTACCGGACAGACGAGGACGGAACAATTGAGATCCGGTCGGACGGTACGAACTACGAGATCAGGAGTGCAGTCAGCGCAGGAGAATGAAGGCCCAGTTGCGGGACGCCCCGTTAATCGTGCTGCCACTCTCGTTGGCAATCAACACAGTGATCGTATCGCTCCCCGTCACGCTGGCACCCTGAAAGATCAGGTCCTCCACGGAAGCGGGCGGCGTCATCAACAAAATGTCTGTGGTCAGGGCCGAAAAGGTCGGCGAGCAACCGCTCGTCGTTGTAACGGTCGCACTCCCCCGATTGTTATTGGGGAGGTTCGGCGGATCAACCGAGCAGGTCCCAAAAATCAGCGCGCTGATGGTCGTACCGCCCCCTATCGCCGCCGAAGTGGAGGCGCTCAGCGTCGTGAAGGCGCCCGATGAGGCGGTCGAACCTCCGATCGGACTGTTGTTGATCGTCCCTCCGCTGATCGTGAGATTATCGCTGACCTGCCCGTCGCTGATGCCGGCCGAGCCGGAAATATCGGCGCTGGAGATCGTGGCATCGGTGATCTCCGAGGAATCGATCGAGCCGCCCAGCAACGAGACGTTCGCCGAGAGAGCCCCGTCTGCCACCGATCCGGAACTGCCGATGGTGAGCGTGTCACTGACGTTCGCGTCAGCGAGCGTTCCGGAAACCTCCGCGGTAGCCAGATCAACTGCCGAGGAGGTGGAGCCGGACCCGATAAAGTTCGAGGCGGTCAGGGTGTCCGAGACCTGCGCATCGCTGATTCCGGCCGACCCTGAGATGTCTGTGGAGGTGATTGTCCCGTCGGCAATGTGCGTTGTCGTAATGCCGCCCGAGGCAACCGCGAGGGTGACGTCTCCATTGGTCCCCCCTCCGGAAAGTCCAGTCCCCGCGGTGACACCGGTGATGTCCCCCGAGGCGGCGCTCGTCCAATCAAGATTTCCGGCCCCGTCGGTTGCGAGGACCTGCCCGGCCGTCCCGTCGGCGACCGGCAAGACCCAGATGGTGTCGGTCGTCAAGCTATCGGCCGCCTTGAAGCCAACGTAATTTGTCCCGTTGGCATCGAGTTCCTGAAACCGGATCTCCGCGGTCTCTCCTGCCCCGCCTCCAAAGGCAAACAGCACGAGGGCGTCCGCCGCGGCACTATCGAGCGTGACACCGGTAAAGGTTGCCCCGGCCGGGGTCGTTGCCCCGATCACCGAGTTGTTGATCGTCCCGCCGCTGATCGTCAGATCATTGTTCACCTGTGCGTCGGTGATGCCGGCTGATCCGCTGAGGTCGGACGAGGTGATTGTCCCGTCTGTAATTTCCGAGGATTCGATCGCCGAACCAAGTTTGGAGACATTGGCCGAGAGGGCGCTGTCCGACACCGATCCGGAGGCCCCAACCGTAATTGTATCACTCACCCTCGCGTCGGCCAGCTCGCCGGAGGCGATATCCCCAGCCGCGTGGGTGTGCGAGGCGGCGGCCGCCCCGACATCCCCCGGAAGGGCTCCGGTCTTGCTCACCTTGCCCCAATCGATCGCTGCCGTGCCGCTGATATCGGCATTGCTAATGGTCCCGTCATCAATCTCGGAGGAACTGACGCTGTCACCGAGATTCGCCGTCAACGCGACGGTGCCGGAGGTTCCGCCTCCCGAAAGCCCGGTCCCCACCGTCACTCCGGTAATGTCACCACCCGAATCATTGTCCGCGGTCCAAGAGAGGTTACCCTCCCCATCGGTCGTCAAGACCTGCCCGGGAGAACCACCGGTTGCAGGGAGCACCCAAACCAGATCGGTCTCGATCGCCTCTGATGCCGTGAACCCGACAAAATTTGTCCCGTTCGCCGCCAATTCATAAAAGCGGATTTCATCGGCGGTCAAATCGGTAAAGACACCCTCGGCTGCCGTGGTCCCTCCAATCGGGGTATTGTTAATTGTCCCACCGGAAATCGTCAGATCATTGTTCACCTGTGCGTCGGTGATCGCCGCCGCCCCGCTCATATCGGTTGAGGTGATCGTTCCATCGGCAATCTGGGTCGTGGTGACCCCGCTGTCCGCCAAACCGATGCTGTCCGCCGCCACCGTCAGACCGGTCCCTGCCCCTACCTCCAGCGTCACGGTCGCTCCGCTACCACCACCGCTGAGACCGGCACCCGCAGTGACTGTAGTCGGGGTTCCCTGGGCACCGGTTGACCCGGTCGGGCCCTGCGGTCCCGTCGGACCCGCAGGTCCTTGTGCCCCCTGCAGACCGGTTATGGTGGGGCCAACCCACCGACCACTGCTATTGATCACCTCACCAACCCCGTTAATAAAAACCCGCGGCAGGGTAATCGAATCGTCAACCGACAGGGCGGTGGTGGCCAGATCCGCCATCCGGGCAAAAGGGACGGCGGTCAGCGGAAAACGGGGTTCAAACTCCTCCCCATTGTCAAGGGTGATGCCGAGGAACAGGTCCTCGGCCGATTCAAAAATAGCATTATCCAACGCAACCGATTCTCCCAGATCAACGGAAAAAAATCCGCCGGAAAAAATAACCCCAACCTCTTCCTCCCAAAGCGGATCTCCCCCTTCCGAAAACTCATAGATCCGGAAGGTCATGTTGTGGAACCCCTCGACCGTATTCCCTTCCAGATCGACAAGGATCCCCTGCTGATGGAAGTTGTCCCGGGTTGCCGCGCTGACGATCATCGGCAACAAGACCAGCAAGATCAGCTTTCTCCAGATTTTTTTCATGGAATCGGGACAGCCTCCGCCGGGTTAATCGCCATCGCCCCTTCATAAGCCGAGTTGTTTAAATTCGTCGCATTGAAAAGGACCCCGTCCGGATCGGAAATGAGGATATGGTCTGAGGTCCGGGCGATCCCCCCCGATGTCGAAAACCCGGTCGCGTTCTTAGTAAGGGCAACAAAGTTCCGAGGGGACCCATTGCCTCCTTCCCCCTCCCGGGAAGGGACGGCCCGACTCTCACGCAGAAACCGGCACCCAGACCCACTCAAAGAGAAAAAGAGCAGGCCCATAACAAGGACTCGACCTGTGAAAACCCCAAGCATGGGTTAACTTTCGGGTTTTCTTCCCGAAAGTTGCTAGTTTTGTATAACACACTTTACCCGGTGCGTCAAAAAAATCGTGCGTTGACGACACGCGGGAGGTAAGGTAGCTGGAAGGATTTCATGGCGCGGTAGCCAAGTGGTAAGGCAGCAGTTTGCAAAACTGCTATACGCGGGTTCGATTCCCGCCCGCGCCTCAGGGGGTTGCCTTCGGAAGGGTGAAATAAAAAACACTCCCCGCTCCCGGTTCGCTTTCGGCCCAGACCTCGCCTCCATGGAGGGTCACCAACTGCTTGACGATGGCAAGTCCCAGCCCGGTGCCGCCGTATTTCCGGCGGGTCGATCCGTCCGCCTGCAAAAATTCCTGAAAAATAACATCGATCATCTCCGGGGCAATCCCGATCCCGGTATCCCCGATGGCGAACTCCACCACCGCCCCCTTCTCCGCCGCCGACAGGGTCACCTCGCCTGCCTCGGTAAATTTGACCGCATTCCCCAACAGATTGAGGAGGATTTGCTGGACACGGGCCCGATCCCCAAAGACCATCGGGGTCTCCTGGGAAACCCGATTCACGAGCTGAACAGGCTTGTCCCCCCGAAGCTGTTCCAAAATCGGGAAAATCTGTTCCAGCAGATCGGGAATCGAGAAGGCCTGCTTCTGCAATTTGAACTTGCCCGCCTTGATCTCGGAAAAATCAAGCAGCTGATTGACCAAACCGTTCAAGGCCCTTCCGCTTTCCAAAACCATCTTCAGATAACGTTTCTGCTCCGGCTGAACTTTCTCATCGGATTCTTCCAACATCCCCTCGGAAAAACCGATAATC
>CAYYFU010000016.1:0-347 GCA_964471095.1 uncultured Pseudomonadota bacterium | reverse complement strand
ATGGGAGACATTGGCTAAAAATTCATTTTTCATCCGATCGAGTGCCCGCAATTCGACATTTTGTTTCTGAATCTCCTGAAAGCTCTGCTCCAGACGGGTGACCATCTGGTTAAAGGCGCCTGCCAAATGACCGATCTCGTCATTCCGAAACCCCTCCGCCCTGACCCCAAGATTGCCTTTTTCCACCTCTTCCAGTCGTCCCGCGAGCCTCCGGATCGGCCGGGTCACCAGACGGGAAAGACGGAGATTCAAGAGAATCACGGTGATCAATAACAAGGAAAGGAGCAGCATCAGAAAAAAGATCAGCGAGGGTTTTAGATGCTCCTGACGCACGCGAAGGGACGAGG
>CAYYFU010000015.1:0-12418 GCA_964471095.1 uncultured Pseudomonadota bacterium | reverse complement strand
GGGCATTTTCGATCCGATTGAAGGAAATTCCACGATAACGGCTGGCCGGAGGCAATGGGTGGATCTTTAATTGGACTCGCGTGATCACCCCCAGGGTCCCTTCCGATCCGACAAGGAGGTCTTGGGGACGGATGCCGGGAAACTTTTTTACCGGTCCTCCCAACGGAACAACGGTCCCGTCAGGAAGGACTGCCTCAATCTCTTCGACCCTATCCTCAATTTTTCCATAACGGGAAGAGAACTGACCCGCCGAGCGGGCCGCCAGGTACCCTCCCACGGTTGCGCAGAGGATCGAGGAGGGGAAATGTCCTAAAGTGTAACCCTGTTGGTTCAACCCTTCTTCCAGGTGTTGTCCCAGCAAGCCGGTCTGAACAGTCGCGCTGTTCCCGACAATTTTTTCGAGTCGGTTCATTCGTTTCATATCGAGAATAATCCCCCCCTTGAGCGGAAGGGTCCCCCCCGAAACGCCCGATCCGCCGCCAAACGGGATCACCGGAGTCCGCCGTCGATTTGCCACTCGGAGGATTTGCGCCACCTCCCGAACGGTTTCCGGCCAGCAAATCAGATCGGGAAGATGGGGGGGGTAGTCCGCCTTCGCCTCGAGGGTAGAGGCGGTCATCATGTCGCGCGAATAAAGATGCCGGTTGGAGGGATCCCGGGCGATCCGCTCTTCCCCGAGGATCCTGCTAAGATCGTGAAACAGTCGTTCGCCCATAAAATTCGTCCCTTTTTCTCTGCAGAAATTCCATAATCTTGAGGAGCGGAACCGAGGTCGGACAGATCGCTTCGCACTGCCGGCATTCACCACATCGGACCAACGGAAAATCGAGATGACAGACATCCGGCGTGGATCGCGACAGCATCGGTAACATCGAGGGCCCCCCGCCGGAGTCTCCCCCCTCCAGGGGGCAGAGGGAATCACAGAGGCCACAGGAGAGGCATCGGGAAATACGGGGGAAAAGCTCTTGATCGGAACGCCGATCGGGGAAAATCCTGTCGCCCCGATAGGCCGTCAGGAAATCCGCCAACCCTCTTCGTTTCAAAAGGAGCCATCGCTCCGCCAGAACCTTGGTCAGGTGAAAGGCAAGATTCAATTGAGCGAGCAGGGATCGGATCATGAGAGTGTGGCGAGCCTCCCTGCCAACGTGCCGGTGCCGACGGCGACTCCCATCCCGCACCCCTGCAGCGCTGCATCGTATCCCCCCAACAGAGAGCCGGCGGCCCAAAGATTCTCATAGAGAAGCTTGCCGTTCAGATCGACCGGCTGGAGATGGGTGCTGGCGCGGATTCCCGCCGAGGCAAAACCTTGTGCCTCAAAAAAGGAGCCTTGGGTCATCTCCCCAGGGACAAGAACCGGCCAGCCCAGCAGCGGTTCTTCCAACAAAGATTTCGGGTCATTCTTTTTCGGGAGGAGACCGCTCGAAATAAATTTTCCCGTGCAAAGCACCAAGCGTTCGACCGGGACTTCTTCCCCGTTCACCAGAAGCTGAGTGATTTGTCGGTTCTTCTTTTTGATCGAACTGACTTCACCCGAGAGAAAACGGAGCCGGCTATTTTTTACAAAATCCTGGATATGACGGTACAGGCGAAGCCCCGGCACCGACGGCGGAAATCCCAGGATTTCGAACCAATGCTGATCTGTCGATTCCGCCAGTCGGGAAAAAATATGGGAGGTCCTCTCGATTCCCATGATGGGTGGCAGGGCGACATGGGTGGCCCGATGCCGAGCCGCCTCACCGATCAGCAGATCGATGAGACGCTCGGAGGTGGCTTCGTCATCAAAAGATTTTGCCAGGTCGATCGTCGAGGAGATCCGTAACCCCTTCAGAGCCAGTTCTGTGGAACGAAGCTCTGCCAGATACGGAAAATTCTGCCGCTGATGCTCCTCCCCGAGGAGTTTGTGGATCAAGGGGGCAGAGCTGGCGGATCCCTTCCAGCCGGTGATCAAGAGCCGGGCCCCTCTCATTTGCAGCAGATTTCCGGCGGAGTGCGCGACATCCGTGTAGGCGGTCGGTTTCACCGTTCCGAGCGGTGACAGGGCCAAGAAAGATTGCTCGGTGGAGCCTCGCAGATGGAAAGAAAGCTGGTTGGAGAGTCGTTCTAAGGCGTTGGCCAACAGGGCCAAAGGGTCTGGGCTATTGCCCGCGATCAAGGCGTATGGATGTTGGGGGGAATAGCGGACGATTTCTTGAAAACCCTGGCGGGGGGAGGGGATCTCCTGCCACAGCGGGGTGGGGGGGAGGGATGGGGCTAAGGCGATATCCCAGGCCCCCGAGTTCAAGGCCGAGGCACCGGGTCGTCCGCCGATCAGGGTTACCTCGGCCCCCTGGGCCTGGGCCTCCAGGGTGGCGGCAATCCCCGAAACTCCTGTCCCGATAACGGTTACCTGGACCGGCATGATGAGACTCCCAAGAGACCCAGATAGGTGTGACGAAGTATCTCTTCCTGCGCCAACAACCCGGTTGAAACGGTCCCGCCACTCTCAAAAAGTGGTCGTCGTCTCCTCCAGGATTCCGCCAAGAATCCCTGAATTTCCTGGATCGGATCTCTCCCCGTTTCCTCCGTCAGAATACCGACGGCGGCCAACAGGCATTCGGTTCCCTGGCAGGGCCCTTCTCCCAACGTTGTTCGGCGACCGATATCGGCAAGGGTCAATGCCCATTCCTCCCGAATAACATAGCGAATCTCGGCTCGGGTGACCGGTTCACAGGGACAGGCAACCAGTTTTTCTTCCGGATTTGTCTCCGTTGACTCGAGGATCTTTTCCGCCCGACTGCCATGTCGGGCGATCATCCGCTCCGCGGCATACGGATGGATCGAGAATCTTTTTGCCAGCTCCTGGGGATCCTCTTGCTTGTCACCACCCGGCAGGGGGACCCAGTGGGTCGAGCAGGACGATTTGACCTTCAGTTTTTTACAGAGGAGGTTCGTTGTCTCCTCCGCCATCTGACGATAGCTGGCCAGTTTTCCCCCGGCGAGCGAGATCATCCCTTTCAATCCATTTTCTCTTTCATGATCGAAGATCCGGTGTCCCCGCGACAGATCGTCTTCGTAAATACCCTCCTGATAGAGAGTGGGTCTCACACCCCGGGTGGTTGAAATCACCCGTGCCTTCCGGATCTCCGGATAACTCTTCTCCATCCCCTGCAGCAGATATTCAATCTCATCCGGAGTGACCGGGATGTCGTCCAGGTCCCCATAGTAATCATCATCGGTTGTCCCCAACAGGGTGGTGGTCCCGTGGGGATTGATAAAAATCTCCCGGCCGTCGATGCATTGTGAGACCACCGCGATATTGGTGATCCTCCGGTCCAGGACCAGATGGATTCCCTTGGCCGGTCGGAGTTTCAGCTCAACGCCGGCCATGGCGCAAAATTGGGTTGCCCAGGGGCCGGTCGCATTGACCAGGATTTTGCCGTGATATTCCGATTCTTCGCCGGTCAGAAGATTTCGGGCTCGGACTCCATGGACCGTCTGGTCTTTTTTCAGGATCTGCGCCACTGCGTTGTGATTTTTGACCGTACCGCCGCTTTCCTGGGCCGCCAAGGCGTTGGCGACACAGAGCCGGTGGGAGTTAATCCCCCATTCATCAAAGGTCAGCGCCCCGATCACGTTCGGAGAGAGAGACGGTTCGAGTTGCAACGCCTCTTCACGGGAGAGCCGGGTATGTTTTTCTCCCCCCTTCAGGGCAGAAAACCGGTCATACGCATCAAAAAAGGCATCGGTGAGGGTCAGGACTATTTTCTTGCCGAGGCTCGATCCATTCCCCTGGACAACCGGATAGAGGAACGGGATCCGAAAACAGAGATGCGACGCAATCTTTTTGATATAACCGGCATCTTTTGAAGAGGTCCGGGTTGTCTTGACGTCGGTCATCAGATAGCGAGGACCGCCATGGATCATCCCGGAGGAGGCGCCGGTGGTGCCGGAGGCAAAATCGTTTTTTTCCAAAAGCAGGACCTTGAGCCCCCGCATTGCGGCGTCGCGCGCAATCCCGGTGCCGTTGCACCCCCCCCCAACGACAATGACGTCATACGATTCAGGCATTTGAAAACTCCCGATAAAACAGTCCGTAACGCAACCCCCGATCACTCACAACGACAAAATCAACCCCCAGTCGTTCCATCACTGCCTTCAGGATCAAGGTACCAGCCAGAATCGTATCCTCGCGGCCTGGAACCATGCCGGGCGTCATGCGTAAGGCGTCATGAGTCATGAGTCGGAATCTTGCAATCACCCGGTTCAGTTCCTGGATCGTGATTTTGGAACCCTGGATCTTTTTCGGGTCCCATTTCGCCAGACGCTGGTTGATGGAAGAGAGGGTGGTGGCGGTGCCCGCGAGGGCGATTAAATCCCCCCTGCCCCCCTTTGTCAAAGGGGGGTTGGGGGGGATTTTCGATTTGATGACGCGAATGACTTCTTTGAACTCTCCCTCCGTAGGGGGATCCTGTTGCAAATATTTTTCGGTCAACACCACTGTCCCTAGATCCAGGCTCACTGCCGACTGTTCGGAAATAATCTCGGTACTCCCTCCTCCGATATCCAGTGCCACGAGGTTGGAATGTTGCGCGGCGAAATCTCTTTCCACGGAAAGATACGAGAGCCGGGCCTCCTCTTCACCGGAGATGATTCGGGTCTTCCACCCGAACCTCTCTTGAATCTCCTGCATGAATTGAGGTCCGTTCTGGGCCTTTCGAAAGGCGGCGGTGCCGATGCAGAGAACTTTTCGAACACCAGATTTTCGGCAGAGTTGATGGTATTCTTCTAGCGCGGCGAGGGTCCTTTTTTTGCTGTCGGGATGGAAGGTTTGACGGAGTCCGCGGCCAAGACCGGTGATCCGGGCTTCGTCGCGAATGATCCATAACGCCCCCTCCCGGCCTCCCCCTCTTACCTTAAGGGGGGGAGGAGATTTGGCAATCAACAAGAGGACACTATTGGTTCCGATGTCGATTGTGGCAAACGGTTTAATCAAACCACGGGCTCCAGATGGTCCAGCAACCGATGGATTTGTCCCGCGGCATAGAGAGGAATCGAAAGGACATTGTCATAGCAGGAAAAGGGTTGCTGGGAAATCCGGAGGCCGATTTTGCTCCGGTGTTCCGTCATGAAAGCCCTGAGACTTTTCAATGTGCCGGTCTTGCCCGATTTCACCTCGATCGGCACTGGATGAGACCGGTGGACCATCAGATAGTCAACCTCGGCCTGACTGCTCTTTTTGTCCCGTGCCCAAAAGAAGAGCTTTCGATCTTCATGAGGATTCATGGAACAGAGCATCTCCTGGCCGACAAATTGTTCTGCCAGGGCCCCCGCATTGACAGCCAGAAAATCTTTCGCCATGGCAATTTCGGCATCCAGACCGCAGCTCCGTTGCATGAGACCGGTGTCCAGAAAGATGATTTTGAATTTGTTCTCATGGGGCTCGAGCGGCAGGCCGTGGGCCGAGGCCGCCGTGACCTTGTAGAGAATTCCCGCCTGGTTTAACAGGTGCAACGCCTCTTTCAATTCCCTCGATTGAATATCGGAATCTACATGGGAGTATTTATACCGTCTTCCAACCATCGCGGGCGCCGTTGAAAAAACCTTCTGCAGATAGGTGTGTCTGGTTCTTGGGGCATATTTTCCAAAATCATCCCGATAGGTTTGCAACAGGGAGAGCTGCCAATTTTGATATTCGACAGAACTCCGGTTCGCGAGGTAGCTGTTGACGACGGCGGGCATGCCGCCGATCACGAGGTATTCACCCAGCAGCTTCAGCAACCTTTCATGAACCGCCTCGGAGGGGGGATGGTTAAGGTCAATTTCCACAAGAGTTCGTCGGAGCTCCTTTTCGTCAACGGCTGTCAAGAATTCTTCAAAAGAGAGCGGCTGAAGATAGAGATAGGTGACTCTGCCAACCGGCATTTTGAATCCCTGCGCATTCAGGGAAAATTCCAGCAGTGATCCGGCGCCAATGACTTGGAGCTGGGGGATTGTTTCATAAAAGTAGCGCATGGCCATGATCGCGCGCGGGCAGTCCTGAATTTCATCCAGAAAAAGAAGGGTCCTGCCCGGTTCGATCGGCTGGTTGAGCACCAGCTTCAGGTTTTTGATAATCGCTTCAGGATCGAGCGTATCGAAAACTTTCTTGAGTTCGGGGCGGAGTTCAAAATTGATTTCAACCAAACGATCAAAGTGTGCCGTGGCAAAACTTTTGACGACGTAGGTTTTTCCGACCTGCCGCGCCCCTCGTATCAGCAACGGTTTGCGGTCCGGTGAATTTTTCCAGTGAAGCAACGCTGTCTGTTCTATATCCCTTTTCATACCTTAATGAGTGTAACAACACCTTATTTTAATCACTAGATGAATAAAACACAAGGATATTATATGCTTTCGTTTACCGAGGGCAGAGGGTCGCAAATTGTTCCTTGAATGTCTCGACCCATCGGGCGGGAAAATCGCCGTTCTCGAAAAGGACCCGCAAGTCGGCGAGCAGATCCGCCGGCCTGATCCGTTCGATCTTTTCGCGGATTTCCCCAAACGCCTCCTCCACGCTGTATTTCCGTAAACTGTCCGCCAGCCGTTGCGCGTTCGGCCTCACCCCTTTTTGCAGGTACCAGAGCAGGTCATAATAATCGCGCCCCTTGACCTTCACCCCGCCTCTCTCCCAGACACGATCGAGACAGGCCAGCATCTTGCCGGCCATCAGGGTCGGCAGGTCGTAGTGACGGACCACAAGGCTGAACCGGTCCTGGGAGATCGTTTTTAATTCGGTGGGATAGTCGCGCTCGGTCCGGTTCACCTCGATCTTGACAATCAGGTTCTCGCTCTCGTGGGTGGAGAGGCCCAGCTCGCGCAATACCGGGAATCGCAATTCGACTCGATTCACCCCCCTTCCCGGGCTGCGCACCCTAAGTGCGCCGTATTGTATCTTCTTCTTAAAGTGGGTCTCGAGATCACGGGCCAACCGTTCCTTGTCGAACCGCCTCGTCGTTTCAAAGTCGACATCTTCCGACATCCGGTTCAAACCAAAGCAGACCCTCAAGCAGGCCCCTCCATAAAAGATGAGGTGATGATACGCGGCGCTGTTGTAGATAAAATCCAGGAGATACAATTGCAGGCACTCTTTCAGTTTCACCCGGGTGATTTCCGGCGGCCGGCCGCCTTGCCGTCCTTCCAGAACCACACCTTCCAGATCATTGAGCAGCGTTCCCATGATAGATTTCCTCCAGGAGTGGAATCATATTTGCCAGTTTCTTGACAGAGCTCTTTAGAATCGCTTGCCGAAGCGTGTTGAATGAGGACGGATCCAGTTCCGACCAGTTGATCCGCAGCGCGTCGAGGGTGGAGGGATCTTTCGGGTCCAGCGAGGCAAGGCGCAGGTAAAGGAAATCAAACAGCGCCTTGGACGCCGTGGCCTCGTAGATACTGTTTTTCCCATAACGACGCTGGATAAAACCAAAA
The DNA here is from genome assembly GCA_964471095.1 of uncultured Pseudomonadota bacterium. Lineage (GTDB taxonomy): Bacteria > UBA10199 > UBA10199 > JACPAL01 > JACPAL01 > CAYYFU01. The sequence goes on along the minus strand of CAYYFU010000015.1, from coordinate 4,978 downwards.
TAGAGCCGCGGGTGCAGATGGCGATATTCAAAGGCACCGAGTCTGTTCTGAAAGCGGCGGGTCGTCTTGAGGGTGATCGAGGTGATCGGGAATGTCGCCTCGGTCAGGAGCCCCTGTTTTTGCAGGACGTACTCCAGACTCAGATAGGAGGGGGCCGCCAGTTTATTTGCGACCCGTTCGAGATAGAATCGATCATGGAGGAAGCGATCGACGTGGGTCTTTGTCACGTACAGGCCATTTTTCAGACGGATAATGTCGCCGCTCCGAACCCACCGCTGGAGGTTCTGGTAAAGCGCCTTGGGGTGGATCTCTTCGAGCACCTTGAGGGAGGTGATCGAAAAGAACGGGAGCGAATCGAGCTCGTGAAGGACCAATCGTTTCATTCTAGATTTACTACTATTTATATAGCAAATCCAGAATATAGTCAACTAGTCAAACCACGGGCTCCAGGAAGGTTGCAGGGCGCCCGATTTAGGACCGACATGGGTCTGATGGGAGCCGTCATCCCGCATGATGAAGATCTGGGAGGGGCCGTTGCGGCTCGATGAGAAGGTAATGAAACGTCCATTCGGGGCCCAACTGGGGCTTTCATTATTTCCGGAGTCGACGGTCAGTCGTTGCACCATGGAGCCATCCGCATTCATGATGAACAGGTCCCAGTTTCCCATATCCATCCCCTGAAAGACGATCTTGTCTCCGCGCGGAGACCAAGCGGGATTGTCGTTGTGATAACCGACAAAGGTCAGTCGTTGCACCGCCCCCCCCTCGGCATTGGCCCGAAACAGGTGAAGCCGGCCGGCCCGTTCCGAGGCAAACACGACGGAATTTCCGTCCGGAGACCAGCAGGGGTTCACGTCAATCCCAAAACTCTTCGTCAGACGGCGCAGGATCTTACCCCGGGGGCTGGCCAGATAGAGCTCCACATCCCCCCCCATCGCGGAGGCGAGGGTCAACTGTCCACCGGGGGTCCAGGTCGGACTGATGTTGATCGCCCCGTTGGAGGTAATCTGGACCGATTCCCCCCCGGAGGAGACGGTAAAGATCTCCGCATCCCCCCCTTTTTTATAAGAGGAAAAGGCGATCTGTTTCCCGTTGGGGGACCAGACCGGGGAGAGGTTGATGCTGCGGTCTTTGGTCAGTTGTCGGGGACGTCCCCCATCCATGTCCATGGTGCAGATCTCTTTTTTCTTTCCGGAGAGACAGACAAAGGCGATCTGTGTCGAGAAAACGCCCCGTTCCCCGGTCAAGACCCGCATGATTTCATCGGCAAAATGGTGGGCGACAACGGAGATCTCATCCTCTTTTGCCTCGTAATTTTGCGAAAAAAGGTGTTGGCCGATCAACGGATCATAAAGGTGCAGTGAGATCTTTACCTTTCCGTCCCCTAAAGAATAGCTCCCGATGACCAGCGCCTGGGCCCCGATCAGACTCCAAGGGGGAAACTGGATCGTGGCAGGATTCGGAGAAAACGCCTCCGGTTGGGTCGGAAAATCGGTGGCATCGATCAAGTCAAAAAGGTTGGTCAGTTCCAGGTCCGACCGTATTTTTTGGGCAAACTCGATCGACCAGTCTTTTGATTTACGGCCGGTTTCTGGCAATAAATCGACGATCGCAATCGGAAATCTCTTTTCCGATGGCTCATCGACCAGGATATAGAGCCTCGCCTCGGCCGTTTGGCACAGCAAGAGTAGCAGCAAGAAACCAGGCAGTCCGCTGCGTCTGTGCCGGTTACGGTTGTTTGTCTTCCGGTTTAAACTCAAAGAGAAACCCCTCATGAATCGCTTCCCATTTCAATCGTTCGGGTGGTGGATCGAGCGGCGCCGCCTTTTGAATCGCCCGCAGGGCGGAAAGGTCAAACACCTCGTTGCCGGACTTTTGCTCCCACTCCGTCGTGAGCAACTCGCCGCGCTCGTTAATACGGACAACGACCTTGCAAAGCAACCCCAAATTTGCGTTTTGCAGATTGAGGGGGGGGATCCATTCATCCCGAACCTGTTGCCGGATTTTCAATTGGTAGAGGATCCGTTCCGGATCATCCGGCGGAACGACATTGCCGGTGGCGGTTCCTTCGGGGACTCCCCCTCCCTTGCCGTCCGGAATTTGTGCGGCCTCGGGGACGGCCGCCTTGCGGGCCGCCACCTGTTGTTTGGCCCGTGCCAACGCCTCTTCCATCCTCAACTCCTCAGGGGTCTTTTCCCGCGGTTTGCTTCCCTTCAGGGGTTCCTTTTTTTGATAAGTCATTTCCGGTTTCTTGGCCGGTTTTACCGGCTCGATCTTCTGTTTTTGCTGTTCAATCGTTGTCTTGGGGAGGTCGAGTGCCTTTTTGATCGAGCTGAGATCGTCTCCCACCCCCTTGGGCAGGGTCACCCAGGTGATCTTTTCATCCCGCGGCCGATAAGAGGTAAAGGGGAGATAGGGAGAAACCAAAAGAGTCAATAGCGCAAAGAGGTGAGCGCCTCCGGACCAGTAGAGATATTTTTTAAGATCGTAGACCACACCGTTATTTCTTTACCTTCTCCTCTTCCGTTATCATTCCGACGCGATCAATTCGCTCGGTCCGGCAAAGCCGGATCCTCGCTTGAATCAAGGGGAGATACCGCTCTCCCCTTAATAATCCCCATCTGTTCATCTCTTTATCTTCTCTTCTTCCGTGATCATCCCGACGCGATCCACTCCGATTCTCTTAAACAGGGCGATGGCCTTGACCACAACCCCATAGGCGATATTCCGATCCGCCTTGATCAGGATCTCTTTCTTTTCGCGCCGCGCAAAGATCTTTTCCAGCTCCTTCTCGATCGACTCCAGGCTCCAAGGGGTCGGGTCCTCCATGATAAAGAGTTTTCCCTCCTTGTTCAGGGTGATGATGATATCTTCTTCGGACCGGTGCAAGGCCGGTGCGGAGGCCTCCGGCAACTGGACATCAAGCCCCTGGGAGAGGAGCGGGGCGGTGATCATAAAGATAATCAACAGGACGAGGACGACATCAACAAAAGGGGTAACGTTGATTTCGGAAAGGGTGCTGCCATGCTCCTGAAACTTCATGCCAGGTTCTGTTCCTTTTCAATCCGGTGGATCAGGTCCTCACCGAAATTCTCGATTTGACGGACAAAGATCCGGATCCGCGTGACAAAAAAATTGTAGAAGATGACCGCAGGAATCGCGGCGGCAAGCCCAAAGGCAGTCGCAATCAGCGCCTCGGCGATAAACGGCCCGACCACGGCGAGGCTGGAGGAGCCGGCCCGTCCGATCTGCCAGAAGGCGGCCAAGATCCCCCAGACGGTTCCAAACAGTCCGATAAAGGGGGCGGAACTCCCGGTGGTCGCCAGGAATGGGACATAACGCTCGATCTTTTCAATCTCATCCTCGACCGATCTTTCGACCTTCCGTCGAATCCCCTCGATCATCCGCCGCTCTCCCCGCCCTTTGCGCAACAGGTCGCCGACCGCAATCCGGAAGACGTTGGAGAGCGGGTTTTCCATCCCGGCATACTTTCCCAAGAGGTCTTCGAGGCTGTTGGTCCGCCAGAACGCCTCGAAAAACCGGATCGAGGAGGCCTTCATCCGTTTCAGCTCCTTATGTTTAAAAAGGATAATGGCCCAGCTCGCGATCGACATCCCGATCAGGATCAGGAGGGTCAGCTTGACGACCGGATCGGAACCCCAGAAGATTTGAAAGAGATGACCGTTATTTCCCATGGCGTTTCATAACTCCCCCGCTGTCCCCACGGGACAGCTTCCCCCTCTTACCTTAAGAGGGGGCTAAAGGATCAAGACTTTTTTAGGGATTCAATGAGGATTTTCGCGACTTCGGGGCGGGAGAATTCTTGCGGAGGGAGTTCACCGCGTGAGAGCATCTCCCGGACCTTGGTACCGGAGAGGGTGACCCGATCCTCTGCCTGATGCGGGCAGGTCTTGTTGGAAACCATCTCCTCGCATTTTTTGCAAAAAAAACTGTGATCGAAAAAAAGCGGGACAATTCCAATCTCCTCGGGTTGGAACTCGTCGAAAATCTTATGGGCATCAAAGGTTCCGTAATAGTTGCCGACCCCGGCGTGATCGCGGCCGACGATGAAGTGGGTGCAGCCGTAGTTTTTCCGGATGATCGCATGAAAGATCGCCTCGCGCGGGCCGGCGTACCGCATCGCGGCCGGATTGACCGCCAGCACCACCCGATCCTTCGGGTAATAATTTTCGATCAGCGCTTCATAGCATCTCATCCGGACATCGGCCGGGATATCATCCCCCTTGGTCTCCCCGACGATCGGGTGGATCAAGAGCCCGTCGCAAATCTCCAGCGCACATTTGGTCAGATATTCGTGGGCCCGGTGAATCGGGTTCCGGGTCTGAAACGCGGCGACCCGTTTCCACCCCTTTTTTTGAAAGAGGGTCCGTGTCTCGGACGGTGGCAATCGATACGGCAGGAAATCGTCATGCGGGACCGGATTCAACAGACTGATCCTGCCGCCCAGATAGACCGGCCCTTGGTCGTAGAGGGCTCTGACGCCGGGGTGGGCCTCTTCGGTGGTTCGGTAAACCCTCTGCGCCTCTTGTTTGGGGTCGTAGGGGAATTTTTCCTCAAGGTGGAGGATCGCCAAGACCTCACCCACCGCTTCGCGGTCCCCCCTCTCCTTATTAAGGAGAGGGGTTGGGGGTGAGGTCAATGCGATTTCATCTCCCGACTTCAGTTTCTTTGCCTCTTCTTCACTGACCGACAACGTAATCGGGATCGTCCAGGGGAGACCATTGGCCAGCCGCATCCTCTCCACCACCGATTGATAATCCTTTTTCCCCATGAACCCCTCGAGCGGGGAGAGGGCGCCCGAGGCGATCATCTCAAGGTCGCTCAACTCGCGCGATTTCAGGGCCAGCCGAGGCGGTTTCGCGGCCTTGGCCAACCACGGATGGGAATCCGCAGCGGGCAGTTGCCGATTGATCAATTTTCCGCCATGTGGAAGAATGGGGCCCATCGAGGAGATTGC
>CAYYFU010000014.1:5252-12497 GCA_964471095.1 uncultured Pseudomonadota bacterium | reverse complement strand
ATGGGGTTATCGATAAACCTCGCGTCGATGCCCAACCCGGATAACGGTGACGGTTTTAACCTCGTCATTGACAAGATAAACAATCCGATAATCCCCCTGTCGAATCCGATATCCCTCCTCCCCTTTGAGCTTTTCACAGCCGTTAGGTCGTGGTTCCGAGGCCAAGCGGTTTATTTTTTCAGCAATCCGTTGCAGGTCGTTTTTTGGCAGACCGTGGATTTCCTTCTCGGCCTCCCGTTTGATCTTCAGTTCATAGGAGGCCATCTTTGCGGAGGTCATTCAGGAAGGCGGAAAAGCTTCGTTCCGGTTTATTGCGGCGTTCCTCTATGGAGTCCAGGTCGATGGCATCCTCTAACAGGCTATGGCGGATCGCCTCATTGACAAGGTCGGAGACTGTTTTGTCCGACTCTGCCGCCTTCATTTTGAGCGCCTTATGGAGTGAAGGCTCTAAATAAACGGTCGCTTTCTTGGGGTCCATTCTGTCTGCATTATTACACTAAAACATCAAAACGTCAAGACAGCATCTAATATCCCTCATTTCCCGCAACTTAACCCCCCACACGAGCAGGTGAAGGTCTGAGTGCCACTCAGGATCCAATCCAGTTCTCCAAGATCGGAAGGATACGATAGGCCAGATAGAACGGGAGAGAAAGAAGGTGAAATGATCTCCCTTGATCGCCCGAGAGGGAGTCAAGCTGTACCGGACCGGACCAGATTCTGACGGCATGGGGGTGAGGGGCCTGTTGCATGAATTGAAACAGGGAACGGAGTCGCCCGCTTTTTCCCGATTTGACCTCGATCGGAACGAGTTGCCCCTTGAGGGTCACGCAGTAATCGGTCTCTGCCGTGGAACCGGGTTGGGATCGGTGCCAGAAGGCGAGCGAATCCCGTCGCAAGGAGTTCTGTGCCATCAGTTCCTGTCCGACGACCTGTTCAGCCAGGGTCCCGCGAAACAGGTCATTGAGGTCCCCTGTCTTCAGGGAATTCGGATCCAGCGACAGCCGATGGGTGACGAGGCCAGCATCGAGATAAAGCAGTTTTGGGGAGGTTCGAAGGTGTGGTTGCAAGGGGGGAACGGCATGAAACGTTGCGGGAATCCGCTGGATAATCATCGCCTGTTCCAGGATTTCAAAGGCCCGTTTCATTTCACGGCTCTGGTACCCTGAGTTGGCAAAATTGGTGTATTGGATCCTTTGACCGGCATAGAGAGGTGCCTGTCGGATCAGCAGCTGAAGCGTGGGAACCTGGGCGGGCCTGGCGTATTTAGGGACGTCCTCCTCAAACGATCCGATCAGTCCTTCTTTGAGGGGGACGAGATCGAGGTAGCTTTGATTCTGGGAGTAGTGATGAACGACCTCCGGCATCCCTCCCACCGTAAGGAATTCCCGAAAGCATTCGGAGGCGAGCGAATGGATGGATGGGGTAGGCGGTTGATTCCAGGAACATCGGTTCAGTTCCTCCAACAGGGTGATGCGGTCGGTTGCCGACAGAAACTCTCCAAAGGAAAGGGGGTAGAGATAGAGAAAAGAGACCCGTCCCACCGGAAAGGAAAATCCCTTATCCCGCAGTGCCACCTCCATCAGTGATCCGGTGGCGATGACATGGAGTTCCCCTCTTTCCTCGTAAAGATAACGGAGTGACTGGATCGCCCTCGGTTCGTTCTGGATTTCGTCGATGAATAGGAGGGTCTTGCCGGGGATGATCTTGGTCCCCGTTGCGATTTCTATATTTCGCAGTAGTTCCTTAACCGGTGGATCTCCCTCCCAGTTTCTTCGGTCGGATCCGAGCTCCAGATTGAGGGAGACAAAACTCTCAAACTCCTTCGAAAAAAGCTTGACCAGGGTGGTCTTTCCCACCTGCCTCGCCCCACGTAACACCAGCGGTTTCCGCTCGGGGGAATGTCCCCAACTCCTTAATTCTTCTATGAGATTTCTATGAAACAAGGCCTATTTATGTCATAAACTATAGGCAATTTCAAACAATTAATGTCATAAATTATAGGATATTAACAATCTGGCTTTAACTTGAGCCACCTGGATTTTTCCCTCATTTCCCGCAACTTAACTGTCCCTCCTGCCGATAATCTAGGTGTAGGAGGAGTTTACCAATACCTATGGATTTTTACGGGTTTGACACGCAGCTTGGCATTCCTGGGGGACGACTAGGTCTCTTCGCGGCGGATGGAGCGGAGGCACCGTCGGCGCCTAATACCTATGGCGTTCTCCCTTACTATTGGAATGACCTCGGTCCGGAGATTCAGGGGCAAATCAATGCGGCCAAGTCGCCGGATGACGCAAAAAAAATGGCGGCAAAGGTTGAACTGCAAATTACCCAAAGCGGTGGCGCCAAGGGTCTTGTCTTTGCGCCCTCCGAGGAGGGCGCGGCCTACGCAACCTGGCTGAACGAATCGATCACCCCCCTCCGCCCCTGGATTCAGGCAAACCTGAAGTTATCTGCCGCAAATGTTGAGGAACTCGCGGAGGAGATCGTCAAAACGGATCCTGCCTCTGATCAATATTTGTCCCCCAGGAGAAGGGGTTGGGAACACGATTTCCCCGGACTTCAGGACCCGCATTTTCGCGATTACCTGTATAACGCCCTAAGCCTTCTGGGAAACGGTCAGAAGCTTCGCCTGGAGGTTGCCGAGGGGTATCGTCTTGCAAAAGGGATCAATCGGGATGGCAACGGAAAGATTGCCGCTGCGGAACTGAACGCCAGGGACTTCAAGGGGAAGCCGCGTCTCAAGAAAGACAAGGAGAAAAAAATTGACGAGCAAAAGAGGGTGCTCGCCGTTCTGGTCTTGGCGAAAAAGCTCTATCCGGAATACGAGAAGCGTCAAAAGGCCCTCGGGGAGGCGTTGAAGAAGGACAAAAAAGAGAAGAAAGATAAAACAAATCCTGACGCGGTAGAGGATAAGGGCAAGAAAGATGAGCCTTGGACGGTGCAGGATTTATTCGTGAAGGGTTTTAAAAAAATCGTAGAAACAGTGCCAAATCCAAGTGAACTAGCAGTTTCTGGCCTCATGAGTTTGCCCCTGGTGGCGACCATTCGGAAGCAACGCTGGTGTTGGAAATGGTTAAAGAATGGGGCAAAAAAAGCTGGCTTCTTTGGGGATATCAAGCACGTCGCTTGGGATTTATTGGTCAAAGGCGGGAAAGGTGGATGGACGACCCGGTTAGGCGCTGCCGGCCTGATCCTTGGCATTGGGACACTTCTTTATGGCAGTACATCTTTGACCGATGAACTCATGGAAGGGACAGGGGTCAAAAAGCATCTTGGTGACAAGATTGAAATGCTCGTTGAACCGATGTTGGGCGGGTTAGCGGCGCAGATGTTTATCAAGTATGTTGGTCGTGTCCCCGGTGGCCGCAAGGCTGCAGTCAGATTACTCACACACCCTTACACATGGGCAGCTGTCGCGGGCATTGGATTGGGTGCGGGCGTCTATTTTGGCACAAGGCATTTTTTTGGACATGACATGGCGGAAGACAAGTGGGTCGGCGGCCTGTCTGACTGGGTACCGCAACCCACTTCCTTACGTGATAAATATGTCAAGGGGATCAAAGGTGAGGGGGACGAATTTAAATTACAAGGGGAATTCTTTGATGCCGATGGGAATCGGGTGACCACGATACGGGGGATCCAGGAGGCGGGCTTTTACCAGCGGATGGCCATCTTGAAGAAGTTACGGGGGACAGGGGGGGATCGGGAGTATTCCCGCCTGTTACACGAGTGGCGAAGCAAAGACAATGGACGAAAAATGAAGACGCTGAAAGATGAAATTATACCGTTGGCAGATCCTCTCAGAGGCCAACTTGATAAGGAGATCAAGAAGGCCGAAGAGGCGCTGGTTGCTGCTGCCCCGAGCCCTTCCAGAAGGCGGACCGCTGGAGGTTCAGGGGCTGGAGAGGTTGCCGTCGGTGGTGGGGGTGGGACTGGAGCGAGCGGCATTGACTTAAGCGGTTGGACGCCGGCGCCAACCGGGGGAAAGCGCGGTAAACCATAAAGATGAAAATTATTTTTTACAGTGACGAGAATGGTACTTCCGAGCTGAGAAGAGAGGAGTTGGTGGAGGTCGATAGCAATCCACATACTCCTTCTCCAGAAGATATTGCCGCCACGATGATTGACGGCAAGGCCTTGACGGAAGAGGCCCTGAATCGTTTGGGGGCCAAGTCCTTTCGCTTTGTCAATGGCGGCGCCCCAACTCAGCATATGCCGATCGAAACGTTAAAGGCGAGGCTCAGGGAGAGTCAAAAAGCGGTCTTTGATTTTAGCAATATCAACACCAGTAATGCGCGGATGCAAAAGGCAAGCGGGGGCAAGCCAGCCACCCCGCTCCGAGTCTTCATGGACAAGATTAAATCGGCACTCGAAATGACAGCTATTGGGGACGAGGGAGGCGACCCAAGAAAATTCTCGGTCGAGGAAGCAAAAAGGGTCATGGAAGACTTGAGAAAGATTTCAACGGATGAAGAGCTCGAAGCGCTTTTGGCCGCTAATCCCAAGGTGACCTTGGGGGGTGCCCATGAGGACCTCCGTGTCTTGGATAGAATGGCCCAGGAAGCGGATCAACCTTCGGCAACCGATGACTCAGGTAAGCCCCCCGACTCCACCTTCAACCCATTAAGAGACGATCCGGAACTGGCCAAGATCAGTTGGGGGAATATCTCGGACGAGTCGATGCGACTCATTGCGATCGTGAACCAGATGTCCAAACGGGTTCGTCGGTTGACCGACGAGCTGACCCAATGGCTGGCGCTGATGATGATCGGGGCGAGTGACCTGTTAGCGATTTTGGCGGAACTCGATTCCGTGATGCAAACCCTGAGCGCCTCCAAGACCGGGATCGTCTCTGCCGACCACAAGCGACGGATCGGGGAGATCGTGGAAAAACTCCGCGTGAAATATTTTGAATATCGAAACAAGGCCCGCGATCTGTTCGCGAAGGCCGGCGAGTCGAAGGATGACACGACGCGGGCCAAATATCAAAAAGAGGCCCAGCAATTTGAAGAGGCGGCGGAAAAGGTCAGCTACGTCATCAAAATGACGGAGAGCATGACCCAGCCGCTCGATGGCTTCGTCCAAGGGGCGCTGGAGCAGGCGTCCAAGAGTGGCGAGCTGGCCCGCAGCTTCCGGTCGCTCCGCCAGAGCGAAATCTACCGCAGTTAAGAATTTCCTGTCCAAATTCCTCTTGTTTTTCCAAAACTTCTCTGCTAATTCCGCCACCCTCAATGAACCTCATGGAGAAACTCAGGCAGGAGGGGTTGAAAAAGGGAATTCCCGAATTCCGTCCGGGGGATACCGTCCGGGTCCACTGCAAGATCCGCGAGGGGGAGAAGGAGCGGATCCAGCTGTTTGAAGGGGTGGTGCTGGGCCGCAAGGGGCACGGCCGGGAGGCGACCTTTATGGTTCGCAAGGTCTCCTATGGGGTCGGGGTGGAGCGGGTCTTTCCGTTGCACTCCCCGTTGATTGAACGGATCGAGGTCGCCCAACGGGGCAAGGTCCGCCGCGCAAAACTCTACTATTTGAGGAGACTTTCCGGTAAAAAGGCGAGGATTGAAGGCCAAGAGGGGGAGATTGGGACGGAAACCACTGTACCCGCTGGAACATAGCCTGCAAAAGGCCGGCTTCTCCCATGTCGCCGGCGTCGATGAGGCGGGACGCGGCTGTCTCGCCGGTCCGGTTTTTGCCGCCGCAGTTATTTTTCCCCCGAAGACAATCCTTCCCGAAGTGGATGACTCCAAGAAACTTTCTCCCCAAAAACGGGAAAGACTTTTTGACGAAATAGTCCGGGTCGCCCTTGCCTGGAATGTCGCGGCGATTGATCCGACCGAGATTGATCAGATCAACATCCACCGCGCCTCGCTCAAGGCGATGGGGCTGGCCGTTCAGGGGCTTCGCCCCTGGCCGGATTACCTGCTGATTGACGGTCGATTCCCGCTAAAACTGGAGGTGCCCCAGTCGGCCATTATCCGGGGGGATGCCCAATGTCAGGTGGTGGCGGCGGCATCGATCCTTGCCAAGGTCTCCCGGGACCGCTGGATGCGGGAGGTGGCGCGGCAGTTTCCGGGATATGGGTTTGAGCGGCACAAGGGGTATGGGACGGTGACACACCGGGTCGCAATTCAGAAATATGGCCTGACGCCAATTCACCGGCGAAGTTTTAGGTCTTCTTGGTTTTAGACTCTTTATTCCAGATCAGTTCGACGCCGCGGAGTGCGGCGAGGATTTTTCCTTCCATCCCCATCCAGTCGAGGAGATTCGGCCCCAACAGGACGCCGTTGCGGAACGGGGTCTCGAGGGAGGGGGCAAAGAAAGAGGGGGAATAGACACGGCGTTTTTCGGCGAATTTCTGAAAGAGCGGGAAATCGGCCATCTCCGGGAACAGGGTTCCCTCCTGGTTCCCTTGAGGAAAGACCTGTTTCAAGGAGGATTCGGAAAACGGGATCAGTTTTTTGATCTGGGCCTCGATCGCGGCATGCCGTTCCGCAAAAAAGGCGGGCCCCTTCTCCGAACCGTTATTCCCGGTGGGGGCATGGTAGACGACCGAGAGCAGCCTCTTTCCTTCCTGGGTGCGGGAGAGCGGCGCGACGTTGATCTCCAGGTAATTCAGCCCCTCCAGCGGCTGGGTCGGGTCCTGGATCATCGCCAGATTTTCCTTCATCGGTCCCGGTAACAGCTCCCGGTCGATCTCAAACTGAACCAGGTACGGTTTTTCGAGCGGATGCAGCCCCTCAATTCTTCGCTTGCCGAAGAAGGACCAAAGATTGTTCGGCAGATGCTGGTAAAAACTTTGCAAGTTCAGGTTCCCCATCAGGAAACGGCAGCGGGTCGGGAAGCTGTATTGGTCGAGCTTGATCCCGCGGAGCTCCCTCCCCTTGGCCAGGACCTCAAAACCGCTGTCCCCGATCGGATGAACCAATCCCCCAAAATACTCCATCTTTTCGTAGAACAGTTTCTTCAACTCCCGGATCCCGCCGCGGATCGTAAAGGTGGTGCAATTCTCCGGGGTCAGGGTCAGCATCAGCTGGAGCGTCAACGGCTCGATCAGCGGTCCCTGGGAGAGGAACTTCATCTGGAGTTTCAACAAGGTCTGAAAGGAAGGGGAGAGGCGTTGCCAGAGCGAGATCAACTTCTGATCCGGGAGTTCCTTCAACCAGCGGATAAATGACTTCTGCTCCTTCCGCGACGTAATCGGAAGGAAGCCAAACAGATTCTCCAGCGATTTTTCCCGTAACGCGT
>CAYYFU010000014.1:0-5242 GCA_964471095.1 uncultured Pseudomonadota bacterium | reverse complement strand
GGGAGAGGTCAATTCGATGCCGGGGAAAGATCAGCTGGCAGGTGACCTTGTTCCCCTGCAGGATCTGGATCTTGTTCTCCGGGATCATCAGTTTGGAGAGCAGGCCCCGGAAGCCACGGGAATCAAGCCCCACCAGGAAATTAGGAGAACGCTCTTTCTCATCCTCATCGTCCAGGATGAGGACGTTCATCCCCCGTTTGGCCAGCAGGGTTGCGGCAATGACCCCGGAGAGGTCACTTCCTAAAACCAACAGATCGCAAAAATTGAGCGACATTGTTTTAAAAAATCCCCCTGAACCCCCCTTTTGCAAAGGGGGGCTGGGGGGATTTCTGGTTTCTACAACTCAAACGTCTCTCCAAACCCCATCACCTTCACGCGGCACAAATCCCCCACCTTGTCCTCAAAGTCGGCCGGGTCCTGCTGAATTTCCGGAAAGGTGTTGTAATGCATCGGGATCACCAGTTTCGGCTTCAGAAATTCCACCGCCTTGGCGGCGTCGGCCGGGCCCATCGTGAAGTTGTCGCCGATCGGGAGCAGCGCGACGTCGATATTATGCACCTCGGAGAGCAGTTTCATTTCCATCGAAAGTCCGGTGTCACCGGCGTGGTACAGGGTCCGGTTATCCATCTTTAGAATGAAGCCGCACGGCGTACCGCCGTAGGTGCCATCGGCACAACCGGAGCTGTGGATGGCGGGGGCCAACGTGACCTCTCCCCAGTCCATCTTCCGGCTCCCGCCGATGTTCATCGCAAAACCGGTGGCCCCCTGCTTGGTGCAGCTCTGGATCAGCTCATAAACGCCCAGAATCGGGGCATGGTTCTTTTGGGAAATTTCCACCGCATCGCCCAGGTGGTCGGAATGACCGTGTGAGACCAGGATCGCATTGCAGATGATTTCGTTCGGGTTGACCCGGACATGGGGATTTCCCCGGAGGAACGGGTCAGTGACAATCTTCCCCTTGCTTCCTTCGATCAGAAAGCAGGAGTGGCCAAAATACGTTAACTTAATCATAGTGTTCTCCCTCGACCTTTCCCCCGTCCCCTCTCCTTATTAAGGAGGGGGGAGGCGAGGGGTGAGGTCTAAAAATGAAACGCCAGACTTCCCATCAAGCTATACGGAAAAACCGCCGTGCTCTGGCTCGGTGTCCCAAAGTCGGTGATCAACGCAATGGACCGGAACACCCCCTGAAAACCGAGCGAGATGATATCATTCAAATAATAATCAAAGCCAAGCCCGAATTGACCCCCGAGGCCGGTGCCGCCGGTGTCGTTGCCGCGGCTTCCCTCGGTGAGCCAGTACATCCCGAGTCCGGTCGCGAAGTAGGGATCAAACCGCGGATCCCCCTGCCGGAGGAAAAACTTCACGTCAAAGATCGGCATCCCGAGGAACAGGATCCCGACATCTTCCTGTCCCGTCCGTGTCTGCCCATCCTGGACATTCAGCATGAAGCTGGTTTCGAACGCGACCTGTTCATGGAACCGATACTGGAAAAACATGAAGCCACCGACCCCCGGATCCAGGATCGGGACCGTATCGATCAGGTAGATATTTCCGACCGGTCCCATCCCGACGGTGAAACCCTGCCGCCCCCAGGCGGGGCTGGACAAACCGACCCCCAACAGCACGAACAACGCGATTTTTTTCATCGTGGACTCCTTATGGTGACCCTTCTCCCTTCCCGCGAAACCATTCCTTGGGCGACCAGCCGGATCGCCCGCGGGTAAAGCTGATGTTCCACCTCATGGATCCGTTGGGTCAGCTGTTCCAACGTCTCCCCCTCGCCGACCGGCACCTCCTTTTGCAACAGAATCGGGCCGGTATCAACCCCTTCGTCAACAAAATGGACGGTCACCCCGGTCACCTTGACCCCATGGTTCCAGGCCTGCTCGATCGCCTCCGTCCCCGGAAAAGAGGGGAGCAGGGCGGGGTGGATGTTGAGAATCCGCCCCTGGAACTCCCGGACAAATTCGGGGGAGAGCAGGCGCATGAAACCGGCCAAGGCGATCAGCTCCCCCTTGGCTTCGCGGATCACCTTGGCGAGCTCCCGATCATACGCCTCCCGCGAGGGAAAATTTTTGGGGGAGAGGACCGCCGTCGGTACCCCCGCCTGGGCGGCCCTGTTCAGTCCGTTGGCCTCCGCCCGGTTACTGACGACCCGAACGACTTGATAAAGTGAGGAGCTCTTCGCGTCGTCCAGAATCGCCTGCAGGTTCGTCCCTTCCCCGGAAATCAGCACGACCACCCGGAGACTCATGCGACCTCCAGGGGGGGCTGATCCCCCTTCCTTTTTTCAATCCGGCCGATCACCCAGGCGCTTTCCCCCTCTTTCCGAAGCCCGTCGACCAGCGGACCGGATTCCTTTTCCGGAAGGACCAGAACGAGTCCCACGCCCAGGTTAAAGACCTTCTGCATCTCGGCCTCCGCGACATTCCCCCAGTTTTGCAGCAAGCCGAAGATCGGGGGGCGTTCCCAGCTCCCCAACTCAAGGACCGCGCGGGTCGAGGCCGGCAGGATCCGCGGGATGTTATCGAATCCGCCACCCGTGATATGGGCGATCCCATGCAGGTGAAATTGTTTCTTTAAGCGGAGGAGGCTGTTTCCGTAAAGTCGGGTCGGTTCCAGCAACAGTTCTCCGAGAGGTCTTTTTAAGGGGGGATAGACCGTCTGCAGGGACAGGTTCCGATCGCGCACAATCCGGCGGATCAGCGAGTAGCCGTTGGAGTGGGGGCCGGAGGAGCCGACGCCGACCACCGAATCGCCCGGATGGATCTTTTTCCCGTCCACGATGTTGTCCCGTTCCACCACCCCCACGATGAACCCGGCCAGGTCAAAATCATTCCCCTCGTAGAGGGACGGCATCTCGGCGGTCTCCCCGCCCAAGAGGGTGCAGTGGATGGCGGCACAGGCGTTGGCGATCCCCTCAACCAGGCGTGTCCCTTGCTCTGGGTCAAGTCGGCCGGTCGCATAGTAGTCGAGAAAAAAGAGCGGTTCCGCCCCCAGACAGAGGATATCATTGGCCGACATTGCGACCAGGTCCTGTCCGAGCCCCTGGAGCCGGTTCATCTGGAGCGCCAGTTTCAGCTTGGTTCCGACCCCGTCGGTGGAGGCGCAGAGGACCGGATGTCTGTATTTTTTAAGGGCAAACAGACCGGCGTAATGCCCGATCTCCGTCAGGACCTCCGGCCGCCGGGTTTTTTTTACCAACGGCTGGATCTTCTGGAGAAATCGCTCGGCGGACGAAATATTAACGCCCGCATCCTGGTAGGTTAGGGAAACGGTTGCCACGGAAAATTGGGGCGATTTATGCCTGCCCGGTTCACAAAGTCAAATAAAAACGAGGCGCTATTAAGATTGATATTGATAATAACGTGTGGTACTTTTTCACCCGTCTAGAACGGGGGTATTTTGGGGCAGACACCGCACACCTTTGAAAGCCTCGAGGAACTGTTTCATATCGTCGAGAAGGGAAAGGCGACCTGGGAGGCGACGTTTGATGCGATCCAGGACCCGGTGTTGATTATTGACCCCCAGTATCAGATCCAGCGGGCGAATCAGGCGGCAAGCCAACGGGCTGGAATGGATGTTCGCAAGCTGATCGGCACGCACTGTTATGAGACGTTTGCCGGCCGGAAGGAGGTCTGTCCCCGTTGTCCTCTGGAAGGAACGGTCGAGCAACAAAAGCCACATATCGTTGAAATTGAAAAATTGGCCCGCGGAAACGATTTTCAGGTCAATTCCTATCCCCTGATGACCGCCGAAGGAAATCAGGTCGTTCACCATTATCGGGATGTGACGGAAGAGCGCCGGTTGCAGAAGCAACTTCTGCAGAGCGAGAAAATGGTGGCGATCGGGATGCTGGCCGGGGGGGTGGCCCATGAAATCAACAATCCATTGGGCGGGATCTTGGCCTTTACCCAACTGATCAAGGCGGAGGTCCCGGACGACAGTCCGATCCAGAAAGATTTGAGCGAGATTGAAGAGGCGGCCAAACGCTGCAAAAAAATTGTGGAAGACCTGCTGTCCTTTGCCCGTCCGTCGGCCGGGAATGAATTGGTATCCCAGAATGTGAATTCCCTGCTGGACAAACTGTTGCCGTTGCTGAAGCTCAAGCTGCGTGAGGCGGAAATCACCATCCAGACGGACTATGGGGAACAACTGCCGCCCGTTTGGGGGGAGGCGAATCGTCTCCAACAGGTTTTTCTGAATCTGATCCAAAATGCGGTCGAAGCGATCCGGACCGGAGGGGTGGTGACCGTCCGAACTCGGCTCGCCGGGAATGGAACGGAACTTTATCTGGAAGTTCAGGATACCGGCACCGGGATCCGGGAGGAAGATTTGGGGAAGATTTTTGATCCGTTCTTTACCACCAAAGGTCTCAAGGGAACGGGTCTGGGCCTGTCCATTTGTGATTCCATCATCCATGATCATCATGGCCGGATTGAGGTGGAAAGCGTCTGGGGGAAAGGAACGACTTTTCGTGTGGTGCTGCCGGTGGCCAAAAGGGAAAGGGACCGATGAGTTCATCAATCTTGATTGTGGAAGACGAAGAAAGCCTGGGGAAGGCGTTGCAGCGGTTTTTTCAGAAACAGGGTTTTGATGCCCTGCTGGCCTCCGAAGGGAACAGTGCCTTGGTGATCCTCAAGGAAAGGACGATCGATCTGCTGCTGGCGGACCTGATGCTCCCCAAGATGTCCGGCATTGACCTGCTCCGTCAAGCCCGGGAAATTCAGCCGAATCTGACCTCTCTGGTGATGACCGGTTTTGGAACGATTGCCTCCGCGATTGAAGCGATCAAGGCGGGGGCTTTTCATTATGTGACCAAGCCGTTCGAGCTGGATGACCTTCTCTCGCTGGTCCAGAAATCACTCGAACACCGCCAGCTCAAGGAGGAAAACAAGGTCCTCCGTCAGGTCCTCAAAAAACGGTTCAGTCGGGACGCGATGATCGGCACCAGCCCGAAGATGCAGGAAGTTTATCGACTGCTGGACCGGGTGGCGACGACGGACAGTACCGTGCTGATTCTGGGTGAGTCCGGGACCGGCAAGGAGCTGCTGGCCAAGGCGATCCATTTTCAATCGGGCCGGGCGGATCGGCCTCTGGTCGTGGTCAACTGTGCGGCAATCACCGAGACCCTGCTCGAGAGCGAACTGTTTGGTCACATGAAGGGGGCGTTTACCGGGGCCGTCAGTAACCATGTCGGTCGTTTTGAACAGGCGAACGGCGGGACGATTTTTTTGGACGA
>CAYYFU010000013.1:8892-12527 GCA_964471095.1 uncultured Pseudomonadota bacterium | reverse complement strand
CGACGTACGAAACGGAAAAGTCATTGGAGAGCAACGCGTAGACCATCGCCAAATTGGCGATCGTCATCAGGATAAAGTTGCCGTAAACAGTCGCGCGCCCGAGACCGGCCGCCGTATCGGTAGCCGCCTGTCGGGCCGCTATAAAGGCAATCATCCCAAAGAGCGAAAAGGCGATACTAAGACCGATGACACTATTCCCAAGCGTGACGACGGGATTCATAAAGGGATGGACCCTAGTATGACGAAAGTCGTCTTGCAATCCTTATCGTGCCGTGTATAGGGGGACCTGATGAAATTCATCGTCTGGCGTCGGGTCGGAATTCTTGCGACAGCTTTGCTCTTGTTGACCGGAGTCATCGCTTCGACGGCCGGAGAAATTTCCTCAAAATTAATCAACCTCGGAACCACCCTGCTTTGGGTCCTGGCGCTCACCCTGCTGGCCCATCTCTTGCAAACCATCGCCTGGAAAATGCTGATCAAGGCCTCGCCCCTGAAGCTCTTCTGGCTCAAATTGGGGGGAGAGGCGCTCGATTCACTCTCCCCCTTCGTCCCGTTGAAGGGATCGACGTATCAATTCGGCGCTTTGGCCAAAAAGGGAGTTCTCCCTTCAGATTCCCTCATTGCCTATCGTGGCCTGAAGTGGCTCGCCCGACTGATCGCCGTCTCCGTTTTTTTGCTGTTGGGCGGCCTGCTCACAACAATACCTCCGTTGGGGCGGTGGGGATTAGTTCTGTTGGGTATTGCGGGATTGGCCGGGCTCGGTCGTTCCCTCGGGAAGCGGCAGGTTTTTGTCCCCCTTTATCGTCTCCTCCCGTTTGGCTCCTCACCGGCCACTGTCGGGACCCTGGAGGAAACCGATCGAGGGCTCGCCACCCTCTTTCAAAGGTCGCGGGGCAAATTTTCTATTTCCCTTGGTTTGATCCTTGTCAGTGAATGGGTCCTGGCCGGCGAGGTGTTGCTGTTGGGCTCCCGACTTTTTCCGCAATTCCCTCTGGCCACCGCCCTGCTGATCACCGGCGCCTCGAGTGGGGTCCTCTTCGCGTTTCAATTTCTCCCGGGGGGATTCGGACTCCTGGAGCTGGTGGTGGGAGGATTATTGCAACTGATCATGGGACCGACCGGATTTATCGCCGGCGTGACCCTGGTCCTCGCGCGCCGGATCCGGGCTCTTGTCTGGTGGATCCTGGGACTGGCCGCGGTCGGCAATCCGGCCAAACTGTTCAGATGAAGATCCTGCTCCTCTTCGGCAAGAAACCTTACGACGGGACCGACGCTTGCTGGAACGGCCTCCGGCTGGCCGAAACCCTTGTGGAAAAGGGAAACGAGGTCTGGATCTTTCTGCTGAATGAGGGGATTGATCTGGCCCGATCAGCCGCCGTGCCGAAAGGGGCGGAATTTGACCTTGCCAAGATGCTGCAGGAGGTTGCTGATGGAGGGGCCAAGGTAAAACTTTGCAAGACCTGCATCACCCGCTGCGGGATCGGCGGCGGCGATTTTATTCGGAAGGCGGAGGTCTCGACGATGTCGGACCTCGCCGACTGGGTCATGCAGGCGGACCGGATCATCACCGTATCATCCTAATAAGGAGGAATTTATGGAATCGGTCAGTGCCATCCTGAAGGTGATTCACATCGTCGCGGTGGTCTTCATGTCGGCCCCGCTCTACGCGCTGGTGATCGTAAACGAACGGGCGCTCCTCGGACCGAAGCTGATCTACGCCGTGGACCGCTACATGGAGACGATGATCCGGAAGAACGCGGTGCGGTGCTACATCTTTCAGCTGACTGCCTTCGCCAGCGGCATCGCGCTCATTCTTCTCTCCGGCCAGGGGATTGCGGCCCTCCATTCCAACTGGGTCTTGGGGGCCAAAATGGCGCTCCTCTTGTCACTGATGATCCTGCTGTCGGTAGTCCATTTCGGCATCCAGCCCCGGATTGAAAGGCATCTCTCGACGGTTCAGGGGGACCCGGTCCCGGAGGAGGTCGCCGCGGCGATCCGCCCCTGGCGGCTCCGGCGAAAGCGGCTGGCCGCCACCTGCCTCTTCCTGGTGCTTGTCACCGTGATCCTCGGCCTGCAGGCCTACAGCCATTATCCGGTGCCGGTCACGACCGGGCTGATCCTCCTTGCCGCCCTCTTTGCCTGGCGGGTCTTCAAGACCCCGATCCGGTTCGGGTGGTTTTGAGAAAGCGCGCCTTATCCTAACCAGGCCGGAATAAAGTAGAGCGGCTTCCCCGATTCCTCGGTGCGGTACAGCTCATTTTTTGTGAAGAGGATCCCAAAGGGAACATCCTTTCTTTGGAGAAGCCGCGAAAGCTGTTTCCATTCCCCCTGCTGGATTCGATTCCTGTATTTCACCTCGATCGGAATCAACTGGTTGTTCCAGGAGACGATGAGATCCACCTCCTGGCCGCGTTGATTCCAGAAGGCGCACTCCGGGTACTGGGCCTTCAACCGATTGACCACCTCGGTTTCAACCAGGTGACCGAGGAGCGGGTTGTTGATGAGATTTTCATAAGTCAAATGATGCAGGGCGCAGGTGAGGTTGGGTGAGGCGATATACCCCTTCTTGAGCTGCCGCTTCGCCTTTCGATGTTTTCGCGTGTAGTTATACAGAAGGTTCATGAGAGAACTCTCTTGAAGGGCCTGCAGGTAATCCTTGAGCGTGTTTTGGGCAACGCCGATCTCCCGGGAGAGGTTTTCATACTCAAGGAGATTCCCCGTTTCCTTGGCAAGCACGCTGATCAACAGGGCCAGTTCATCCGATTTTCTGAAGCCATAGAGCTTGGGAAGATCAAACTCGATCAATTTGGTGAGGATCGAATCACGGATGTAGCGGAAGACGAGGGGAACATCTTGCCAAGGGGCGATTTCCGGAAACTGCCCGCGAATCAAGAAGGTTTCAAAGAGATTCGGGGCAATATCCCGATTCTTTGCATGAATCGTCTTGAGGGAATGGAAAAAATCCTCAAAATTCCCCTCCAGACTTAAATCTCCTTCCCAAAGTTCCATCCGATGATCCCGGTTGATGGAAAGATATTCCCTGAAAGAGAGAGGAGTCACTTTTTCATCAAAGGCCCGGCCTGCCAGCGATTCTTTCGTCGCCTTCTGGATAAAAAGGGAGGCCGATCCGGAGACCACAAATTTAAGATTCTTGTTCAGGTCGTAATATTTCTTGATGACCCCCTGCCAACCCTCCACGAATTGCAGTTCGTCAAAGAAGAAAAAAAGCGGACGGGGTGTCTGGAGGTCCTCTTTGAGAATGTTACGGATATAAAGGCGGATGATCGCCTCCAGATCTTCCAACTTGGGCGAAACGAGCTTCTCTTCAAACTGATACCGGCAGATCCGGATCGGTGGGATCGCTTCCTTCTCAATGAGATGGGCCATCAGTTGCAGGAGCAGGGTTGTCTTTCCGGTCCTGCGAAGGCCGGTCAAGGTGACAATCTGGGGGAGCTTCAACAGCTTGATAAGCGAAGTAAACGGCTGGCGGTGAAAGATCCCCCCCTCCGGAGGGGATCCCACCTTCCAGTAGGGGTTAAAATCATAGAGATCCTGGATGATCTTGGCCTCATTCATGTCATTTATGATAAGTATAATAACTATAAAAGTCAATTTTATAGTTATCTTATGAGCCT
>CAYYFU010000013.1:0-8882 GCA_964471095.1 uncultured Pseudomonadota bacterium | reverse complement strand
TCTAAAACCCCTTTTACTGCTGAAGTAATTGGTAGATTTCCTGGGGAATTTCTCCGGCGGCGGGGGGGCGGTATTCGTTGCCGTGCTTGACCATCAGACGTTCCGCAGCGAATTTCCCATCGGTCTGGAGCCGTCCCTCCACCACCACCCCCATCCCCTCATGAAAGAGTTGCGGCGGGGTCTTGGTGGTGACGACCGTAACCCGGTTGGCCTCGTCCTTGAGCCCGAAGGTCAGAATCGTCCCGTCGTAGTGCGGCTCGGCAACGACCCCCCCGAGCCGGACCGGGTTGCCGACCGCCTCCCCCCCCTTGGCGAAGAGTTCGGTCGGGGTGACAAAATAGACAAGGTTCTCCTCCAACCCCCCCCAGAGGAGGTAGCCGATCCCGGCCAGGATCCCCAAGATGGAAAGGATCAAGAAAGGCCTCACCGAAATCTCCTCCATAACGAAAGACCGTATCCGATCAGCACGACCCAGGTCAAAAGATACGCGGCGGCAACATACCCCCAGCCCCCCGTGATCATACCGACCCCCTCTCCTCAGCAGCGGCAATCTTCTTGGCCAGGCGGAGCCGGCACCAGAGGAAAAAAAGCGTGACCAGCAACAGAGCGATCGCTGAGAGGCGTAACGTCATCGCCATGGCGGGATCCATTGTCTGCGGGGACGACTGCACCTGATGGAGCGATCGCCACCACTTGACCGAGAGATAGACGACCGGCACATTGACAAAGATCAGCAGCCCGATCCCCGCCGCCACCTTGGCGCGCCGCTCCGGATCGCCGATCAGCTGCCGCAGGATCAGATAACCGAGATACATGATAAAGAGGAGCGCCGTGGTGGTGAGCCGGGGGTCCCAGGTCCACCAAACCCCCCAGGCCGGTCGCCCCCAGATTGATCCCAGCAGGAGTGCCAGGCCGGTCAAGACCACTCCTAACTCGGCGGTAGAAACGGCAAAACGATCCCAGACCGGCGTTCGCTTGACGAGATAAAGGATCGAGCCGACAAACGAGAGGAAGAAAAGCAGCATCGCCATCCAGGCGGCCGGGACATGGACAAAGAGGATTCGATAAACATCCCCCATCAGGGCGTCGGGGGGGGTGAAACGGAGCGCCCAGAGGTGGGCACCGGCCAGCGCCAAAAATGCAACAATTCCAAAAAATTTCAACATCTCACTTCCCTCCCAACGGTTCCTCAAAAAGCAGATCAGCCAATAACAGTGACCCCAGGAAAAAGATGAAGTCAAATGCAATCAGCAGTTTCATCCAGATCAGTTTTTGCCCGAACAGGTCGTGGGTGATCACGAAGCCGGTCGCCTGCACCGCCGCCAACAACAACGGCACCAGCATCGGAAACAGCAGGATCGGGAGCAGCACCTGCCCCTCGCGGAACGACGCCGTCACACCGGCATAAAAGGTGCCGAGCGTCGCGATCCCGAAACTCCCCAAGAGGAGGACCCAAACCAGCGGCAGCGAGAGCGGCAGGTCATACAGGACCGCCATCACCGGCAACAGAAACATCTCCAGCACGATCAGAAACAGCAGATTGGCGAAAAGTTTTCCCAGATAGAGAGCCTTGGGATCGGTCCCCAACAGGAGCAGCCCCTCCCATTGCCCGTCCTCCGTCTCCCGCCGGAACGAACGCTCGACCGCGAGGGTGGAGGAAAAGAGCAGGGCGAGCCAAAAAATCCCCGGTGCCATCCGCCGGAGCAGTTCCGGTTCCATGCTCAAGGCGAAGCTGAAGAGGAGCGTCAACAGGAGCCCAAACAGGAGGAGTGCCACCAGATGCGACCCCTCACGGAAGCTTGCCAAGAGGTCCTTCCTCGCGAGCGCCGTTGTCTGCCGGAAAAGACGTCTCACCGCGGTTCCCCCTCGGGCGATCCGTCATAAATGATCCTCCCCCCCTCCATGACCAGCAGGCGATCCGCGTGGGCGAGCGCCTCTGCGTGGTCGTGCGAGGCAAGGAGCAGGCTCTTTCCCGTCCGCCTCCATGAAGAAATCATCTCATCGAGGATCTTTCTCCCGTCGCGGTCGAGTGTCGGGTGCGGCTCGTCGAGGAGGATCAGCTCATGCTCCCCCGCCGCGACCCGGGCCAGTACCAGTCGCTTCCTCATCCCCTCGGAGAGGTGCCCAACACGGCGGTCCTGATGTCGAGCGAGACCAAAACGTTCCAACAGCCCCGGAATCTTCTCTGCCCCCTGGCCGCGGAGCCGCGCCGCCAGCCGCATCGTCTCCAGGACGGTCAGCGAACCGTAGAGCTGTTTTTCGTGTGCGACCATCCCGATTTTTTCGCGAATCTCGCGCGATTCCTTGCGGGGGTCCAGACCTAGTATCCGCAATTGACCGGCGGTCGGCTGGATCAGCGTGGCGAGGACCTTCAAAAGGGTCGATTTGCCGGAACCGTTCCCGCCAAACAGGGCGACCGATTCGCCGGCGGCGATGGTGAGATCAATGCCGGTCAGGATCCACCGGTTCCCGAGACGCTTGCCGACCCCGTTGAGTTCGATGGAGGGAGCTTTCACAGGCAACGATTAAAACATCGCGCGGACGTTCAACAGCGCCTCGTGTTGACGGCCGGTTGCCGGCTTCTTCATATCCTCGCGGAGCGTCAGCCCGATCCGCATGTTCTCCCGCGGCATGTACCAAATACTTTCGGAGATTTTGTTAAACTCCTCACTGCTGTTTTGGGTATCCTTCACATAATCGTACTGCAGGGCGGCGAACCAGGCGGGACTCGCCAGATACCCGACTTGTTCGGAGATCCCGTGCGCGGTGTTTCTGACCCCCGAACCATCCAGGTTGTAATCGTTCTCCTTCCCGTAGACGTAGGCGCTGATCACGTCAAACTTCTTCCAACGGAGCGTCGCCCCCGGAGACAACCGGTAATAGGAATTGTGGGTTTGCGTCACCGCGGTCGTCTCGGCACCGGAATTCGCCGAATCGCGACCCCACATCCCCCAGCCGCTCAGGTGACTCCCCGCCAACGGCCCCTCCTGCAGTTCACAGCGCAACGTCCCGAAGAAATTCTTGTACTGGTTGGGGTCGTCCAGATTGGCCCCGTTGGAAACCCCGACGGAATAGAGGAACCAGTCACGATAGCCGTAAACCTCAACGGCCGGCACCGGCTCGCTGATCCGAACCGCATCCTCCGGAACCCGGTTGGTAATCGCATCCGTTGTGTCGGTGTTCCCCCCCCGGCTGGGGCGAAAACGCTCCGCCGGGATATTGATGTTCGGGATCATCCTCAAACGACCGGTCTGGGCATGCCAGTTCATCATGGAAAGGCGTCCCGCCCGGAGGTTCAGCCAACTCGAGTCGAACAGGTTGTGATAACCGAGTGTGAACCAGTTGAAATGGATCCCGGCCTGTTCCACCTCCGTCTCAATAAAGATCGAGGCGTTCTTGAAGATCGAACCGGCGGTGAAGAACTGGACCCATTTCGAGTCGCCAAAGTTGACCTCCAGATCCTTGCGGGCACCGTCAATGTTCAGGGTGTTGGTCGTCACCTCCACCGGGGAGACACTGATCCGGATCCCGAACAGGTTGCCGATCTTGTCGATAAAGGTCTTGTCATTGATCTTTTCCTTGGTTTCGTCGCCATCCTCGCCCCCGGGCAACTGATAACCGTTCTTTGCAAATTGCTCCCCAAAGGAGTTCAGCCTGGGGAAGGCGGTGTGACAGGTCTGGCAATCCATATTGTATTTCCGGGCCCACTGGGAGACGGCATGTCCTTGACGAATCGGAACGGCACTTGCCACGATAAGCGCCACAAAGAAAAAGGCTAGCGGCCAAACCTTTTTGTGTTCTCCTCGCCTTGATCCCATAGATCCCTCCTTATTTGATTTTCTGTTTATAGCACTTCTATCAAGGAAATTGCCACCGAGCAATATGTTTTTCCTCAAGGAACTATATGATTGGAATCATCAACGGAAAGGAACGCCTCGATGTTGTTTCTGGAGAGGAATACGGGGGGATTTGCCTTGGGAAAGGTTTCGTAAAATTCCCTCAGCGCCTCTTGATGTCTCTCTTTTGGGCCGTCCCAGCTGACCTGATACGGCGTCATGCCGAACGAATCGACCGTCACAAGATCCACCTCGCCGTTTTTTCTCCAGTAGCAAACCTCGCGACTTTTCTTTCGGAGATGTAAGAACACAACCGCTTCAAGCTTTTTACCTTTGTCCAGGCCGGTTTTTGTCACAACGGCATTACGGAGGCCCAGATCGACCGGATAGTATTTTCTGTTTCTAGCCGTCCTCTGCCGCTCGGAAAAGGTAAAATAGGGGCATCGAAGCAGGATGTAGCTCGCCTCACAGGCATCGAGATAGGTCCCCACCGTATCGGCCGTCACTCCAAGCATTCCGGCAAGACTCCTCTGGCTGACCTCGGAACCGGTCGATTCAAAAACCGCCTTGACCAATTGGGTGAGGGCCAGAGTGGAACGAACCGACACGTAACGCCGGACGTCCCGTTCAATGATATCTGTGAAATACTCACGCAGAAGGGCATTGGGATCCTGATAAGTCAGGGCACGCGGGAATCCCCCCTCTTCCAGATAATCCTCAAACGAATCATGCGGGCGTGCCAACTGAAATTCCTCAAAATCGAACGGAAAAAGTTCGAGGGTGGTGTGCCTTCCGGTCAGTGCGGAAGACAATTTCCCGGAGAGGAGCGCGGCATTCGATCCGGTAATAACAAAGCAACTGTTGGTAGGCCGTTCCGCCTTTGCATGAAGCCACTTTTCCCAACCTCGCACGTTCTGGATCTCATCCAAAAAGAAGAACCTCTTGTCCGGTCCCGGTTTTCGCTGCTCGGAGAAGGCGACAATCTGATCCAAAAGCCGGAAATCAAGATCGCCGCTTAATCGCGGATCTTCAAGGTTGACAAAGGTGCAATCGGCGGGAACAAGCCCCAGGGATTCCATTATTTGAGCGAGTAGCGTCGATTTGCCGCATCTCCGGACCCCCTGGATGACCGTGACAAGGTCCGGCTGGAGTGAAATCGGTCCCTTGAGTCCCTTTCTTGGGATCGTCCTCGGCGGAGAACGCTTCCAATAGTTCCAGTCCTCAAGGATCGTCTCCAACTGAGATTTGTCCAGCATAATCGTTAGGTTATCAGAATTAAAACAAAGTGTCGACTAATTTCGACACTTATTCATAGGGGGGCAGCGTGATCACCTAAAGAGTACGGAGCAGGAAATTCACGACCCCTCCTACCAAAAAGGAGAACGGGTAGATAAAGCCAACCATCGCGAGGGCGGTTCGCCCGCCCCGTTCCTTCACGATCATCAACACATTGGCGAGGCAGGGGACAAACAGCGTCATCACGATCAATGAGACAATCGCCTGGATCGAATCGAGCTGCCCCATCCGGTACATTTCAAAGAAGTGGGTCGCGCCGTAATCTCGCCGTAAGAAACCGATCAGAAACGCCTCGGCCGCCTGGGGGGGGAGGTTCAAAAACCCGGTCACCAGCGGTTCCGACGCCTTCTCAATCACCCGAAGCCAGTGCAACCGGTCGAGAACAAACAGGACCAGGGTCCCGAGGATAAACAGCGGGATCACCTCTTTCAGATACCACTCGAGTCGCGCCGCGGTCTTGTTGAACAGATTGGAAAACGTGGGTCGGCGCAACGGCGGGACCTCGGTCAGAAATTCGGCCGATTCCCCCGGCAGGATTTTGGACGCCAGAAATCCAACCGTCATCAGCACGCCGAGGATCACCCCCAACCAGAGAAAGGTCATCCAGCCCGGGAGCAACGCGAGCATCCCCAGGATAATCCCCAACTGGGCCGAACAGGGGACCCCCAACGCCAGCAGCAGTGTCAAAATGACCCGTTGCTTCTTCGTCTCCATCATCCGGGCAGAGAGCGTTGCCATCGTGTCGCATCCCAACCCCAACACCATCGGGATCACCGCCTTGCCATTCAGGCCGATCAGCCGAAACAGCCGGTTCGACATGATTGCGAGCCGGGGGAGATAACCGGAAGGGTCGATGAAACTGAAAAAAAGGAAAAAGGTGACAACGATCGGAAAGACGATCGCCAACGCGTAGGTCAACGCCATCGTGATGACCCCGTAGGGGCCGACCAGGAGATCCCGGATCAGCGGAGAAAAGAAAAAAAGCCTTTCCACTCCCCAACGGGCAAAGGGGTTTAAATAACGGCCAAACAGCCCCTCTTCCATCCAGCCGACCGCCGTTTGCGCCCCGAATTTCCCGACAAACTCGTAGAGGAGAAAAAGCATGACGAGGAGTATCGGAATCCCCCAAAACGGGTGCATCGACAGACGGCCGAGCCGCTCTAGAAATCCGCCCTTCTGCCCCTGCTCCTTTTGAAAGAGGCCGACCAGGATCCGATCGACCCGCCGCAGTCGGCGCCGGTCCATCAGGCTGTTCAACGGTTCGGAAAATTTCTGTGCGACCTCCCGACAGAGGGTCTCGATCCGCTGGATCACCTCCGGGGCTAGATGCCGGTTCATCCAGTGACGCAGGCTTGTGTCGCCCCCCAGCATCGTCAACGACAGAAACCGTCGCGACAGAGGACCGTCCGGAAGCAAGGGGGAGATTTCCTGGACTGCCTTTTCGATCTCCTTCGGATAGGTCACCGTCACCGGAGAGGTCTGTAAACAATCGACCATCTGACGGAGCTCCCGAATCCCTTTCCCCTGAATCGCCACCGTCGTCACCACCGGGACCCCCAGACCGTCACGAAGTTTTTTTCGATCGACATGGATGCCGCGCGAGGCCGCTTCATCCGACATGTTGAGGACCAGCCCGAACGGGATCCCCGCCTCGGCAATTTGCAGGGAGAGAAGCAACGCCCGACGCAGGTTTTTCATGTCGGCGATCTGGAGGATCCCGTCGACCTTCCCTTCCAGCAGGATATCCCGTGTCACCCGCTCGTCCTCCGACAACGGGAAGAGGGAGTTTGCCCCCGGGGTATCGATGATGTGATGTTGATCCCGTCGCCCCTCGGAGATCTCGACCGTGGTGCCGGGATAATTGGAGACGGTCGCGTACCGTCCCGTCAGATGACCAAACAGGACGCTTTTCCCAACGTTTGGATTGCCGATCAGGGCGATTTTCATAAAACTCATTAGACTATAGCGGGGGAACCGTCTCAGACAGGATGACACGGGTCAAGGGGCGATATGATTGCCGTCATGCCTCGAAGCGCCCCGCTTCAGCAACCAATAGAGCCCAAACAGGATCAGGAGCGGGAGGAGGCCCAGCAGGATCGTCGTCAGATAATAGGCGGACCGCCCCTTGGTGATCGAGCTATAACAGACGGCACACGCCTCTGCGCGAAGAGGGATAAAAAACAACGGGGTGGCAAGCGAGCCCCTATAAAAGGTAGAGAGTGACATAAATGACCGGCCAGAGCAGGACGACAAAGGTCCAGTAGATCCGGCAAGGTTCGATCGCAACCGTTCTTCGTATCATAACAACCAGGAGATAAAGAAGGGCAGCCAAGAGGTGCAAGGCATGAACGCCGACAATCAGATAAAATAGCCCGCCGTAAATATTCTGAAAGGTTGTGAGGCCAAAATGGATCAGCCGCAACCATTCATACCCCTGAATGGCCAGGAACAGGGTTCCGGCAGCCGCGGTGACAAAAAGCCAGAGCCGTCCCGGTCGGAAAATCGCGTAGCCGCTAAACAGCAACACCCCGGTATTGATGGCAGTGACCAGGACGGGATAGCGTGGTTGTCCCGCCGGGGGCTGGGCCCGCAGGATCCAGTAGGCCGAGAGGAGCCCGGCAAAAAACATGATCTCCGCCGCAATAAAAAAATAGAGGCCGATAACGGGTCCTGTCACTTCGGGGAACTTTTGGCTGCGTCCCGCCACAGGCGGTGAATGAATTCTAGACATGGGGCCCCAGGATATCCGGTACCAACGCAAAATAGAGCAGGACCATTAACCCGATCCCAAACAGCAAAATTCCGATGATATATCTCGGCTCCCACTTGAGCCGCATGTAATAGAGGGCGACCAGCCAGGCCTTGAACAGCGCGATCAAAAAAATCAGCGCGGTCGCCAGAATGACGTTACCGAGCAGCCCAAGCAGCAGGCTCACCCCCAACAGGGCCAACAGACAGAGCCAGATCAGCACTAAAAATCGCCGAGTCATCGGGCCCCTCCGGCCGATGCGAGGTAGAGCAGCGGGAAGAGAAAGATCCAGACGAGATCGACAAAGTGCCAATAAATTCCAACAGCCTCGATGCGATGGGAGGCAAAGCCGTGACGAAGGCCATTCCAAATCACCGTGTTGGCAACCAAGCCACCCACCACATGCAAGGCATGCAGCCCGGTCATCAGAAAGTAAAATCCCCAAAACAGCGAGCGGGCCGGCACAAACCCCCCATGAATCTCATGGTGATACTCAAACGCCTTGCAGCCAAGGAACAACAGGCCCAACAGGATCGTGATCCCCAAATAGGTGCGCCCGCCATTTAAGTCTTTCCCCTCTCCGATGCGTTGATGCGAGAGGATCATGGTCAGACTGCTGGTCAGAAGAACCACCGTGTTGATCGCCCCGACAGCCAACAGCGTGTGGGCCGCTTCTTCTCCCCACTCCGGGTGGTTGAACCGGTAGAGAATATAACAAACGATCAATCCCCCAAAGACCACCACCTCGGATCCCAGAAACCACCAGATGCCGAGCCGCCAGATCGGGATCTTCATACCTGCTCCCCCTGGCCGATCCAGTCACGATCTTTCAAATCCGGGTGGCTGTATTCGTAGGGTCCCCGCCACACAACCGGTTCCACCTCAAAATTCTCGTGAGGGGGCGGAGAGGAAGTGCTCCACTCCAGCGTGTTGGCCTGCCACGGGTTCCGTTCCGCGATCCGGCCGCGCCGCCGGCTGATGAAAAAATTAACGATAAACGG
>CAYYFU010000012.1:0-12772 GCA_964471095.1 uncultured Pseudomonadota bacterium | reverse complement strand
CACCCGGCCTCCGGCCACCCTCTCCCGTATACGGGAGAGGGGCTGGGGGTGAGGGAATTCCGAGGCCGCGCCGTCGATGGCTCAACTCCTCATCTGGGTGACAATGCGATCGAAAAGGGGTTCGCCTGGCTTTGTTCCGAGGTCGAAAAGCGACCCAATCTTGAACTGATTTCGATTGAGGGGGGGACGGTGCACAATATCGTCCCGGAGCAATGCCGTTTGAAGGTGGTTGAGGCGAAACAACCATCGGCCCGAATCGCCTTTTTAAAACATTTTTTTCGGCTGATGAAAAAGACAGATCTCGAGATCGCCGGGGAGCGGAATCCCCTCTTTGATCCCCCGGTAACCACCCGGAATATCGGTGTGGTTCGGGGCAACACGGAAAAAATCGAGATTGAGTTCGATTTTCGGCTGATCCCGGAGACGGATGGTCCTCTCCTCCTTGCGCTCTGTCGGGAGATGGAAAAATTTCCGGGGGCCCGTTTGGAGGTGATCTCGTCCAATCCGCCGATGAAGACCGCGGTCGGTTCCGAGACGGCGGAACAGGTCCGTGCTGCCTTGAAGGCGGTCGATCTGCCGGTCACTTTTCAGGCGAAGGCGGGGAATACCGAAGGGGCGATTTTGAACCAGATGGGGGCGGAGTCGATCGTTGTCGGTCCGGGGCGTTCCACCGGGAATATCCACCGCCCCAACGAATTCAACGAGCTCTCTCAATTGAAAAAGGCGGTCGGTTTTTACACCGCCTTTTTGAAAGGATTTGTCGCATGAGCTTTCTGATCCGCCCCGTCGCCTTGCACGACCTCGATCACCTCCTTCAGTTGTCGACCTCTCTGTCGGCGCGAGGCTTTTTGACCCTCCCCACCGATCCTAAGGATCTGAAAAAGCTGGTGCGACTCTCCGAGGCCTCTTTTGCAGGGAAGGGGGAGGAGCCGGATCAAGGGGAATACCTTTTTGTCCTGGAGGATCAGGAGAAAAAGAAGGTCGTCGGGAGTTCAATGATCATCGCCCGTCATGGAACGCCGCAATCCCCCCATCTCTATTTTGAAGTATTGGAGACCCAGAAGGCGTCGCCAAAATTCAAAAAGGTTTTTAAGCATCAGATCTTGCGGTTGCGGCTGGACGCGGAAGGATGGACGGAGCTGGGCGGCCTGATCCTGGATCCGGCTTATCGAGGCCACCCCGCCAAATTGGGGAAGACACTCTCCTTCGTGAGATTCCTTTATATCCATGCCCATCCCAAGAGATTTCAGGAGCGGTTGTTGGTGGAACTGCTGCCGCCGCTCACCCCCGACGGCAAGTCCCTCTTTTGGGAATCGCTCGGGCGTCGGTTTACCGGGCTCGATTATCAGGAGGCGGATCGTCTCTCCCGGCTGGACAAGGGGTTTATCACGTCGCTTTTTCCCGAAGGGGATTTTTACACCGCCTTTTTACCGGAGGAGGCACGTCAGTTGATCGGTCAGGTCGGTCCGGAGACGAAGCCAGTTGCGAAGATGCTCGAGCAGATCGGCTTTCGCTATCTTCATCAGATCGATCCGTTCGACGGCGGCCCGCATTACGGGGCCGAGCGGGATCGTGTGAAAATGGAGGTCGTTGAGGCGTTTTTGAAGAATTCGACGGTCAGGATCGAGGTCGAGTAATGTCCAGGGCTGTCCTCATGGGGGATCCCTCCCACTTTCATATTGCCGGCGGCGCCAACCCGTTTACCCGGACCTGGTGGGGAAAGCGAAAAGGGGTCGACAAGAAAAAGGCGATCCTGCAGTGGCATCAGCTGGCCAAATTATTGACCGATCTGGGGGTGATCGTCTTTGTGATCCCCCCTTCCCCGCCCAATCCCGGTCTGGTCTATCCGGCGAACGCCGGTTTTTTGAGTCGGTTAGAAGAGCCGATTCCGATTCAAAGAAAACCGTTTGTTCTTTCCAATCTTCTCCTGACACGGTCTGGCGAGGCGCCGATTTATCGTGATTTTTTACAACGGCTTGGGTTTTACGTGAAGACGATTCGGCACCGGTTTGAGGGGGAGGCGGAACTCTTTCCGGTGAAGGATGAATTTATTTTTACCTATGGCGCCGTGACCCGGCAGCGGTTTGTCCCGCAGATGGGGGTTCCGCCTTGGCGGCGGATTTACGGATTTCGGACCGAACGAGAGGCGCTCGCCGAGCTCCGGCCGTATCTGGGGACCGGCGCCGTGCACGACTTTGAACTGCAGGAGGAGTCGCACTACCATGGCGACACCGTCTTTTGTTCGTTTGGTCCCCGGCGGGAATTTCTGTTGGCCTATCTGGAGGGTCTGGCACCGGAGTCGCGTGAACGATGCCGCAAAATTTTCGGGGATCGGCTGATTTCCCTCTCGACGCGGGATGCCTTTTTCTATGCCGCCAATTCCTATCAGGTGAAGACCGCCGAAGGTCTTAAACTCTTGATCCCTGAAGGGGTGAGTGATGAGTTATTACGCGAAATCGAATCTCGTGGTGTGACGCCCGTGCCGGTTGATGTCACCGAATTTTTGAAAAAAGGGGGCGGCGCGGTCAAATGCATGATCGGTGATTTGGGGGAGTTGATCGATGAACCTAATAGCATGACGCCGGCCATTCAGGAATTTCGTCAACAATATATCTATAAATCGGCGTGAAAGCTCCGGTTTCGGTTGACAAGAAAAATTGAGAAGGACTAAAAGTAAAACGAATGGCCAAGGAAGACGTTTACAAGATCGAACTCGCCGATCAGAAGCTGAAGGCCGAGAAAGAAAAGCTCCTCTCCGAGACCATCAAACCGGTTGATCTCGAAAAGACGAAAACGATCGCTGATCTGGTCGAATCATTCAAGGGGATGTCGGTTCAGGCGCGGCGGATCGGGCGGTGCGCCGAGGTTTTTGAGAACATGCTGACCGATCCGGACCGGCCGACGATTCTTCTGGGGCTCGCCGGACCGCTCATTGCCGCTGGACTCCGCAAGACGCTCCGCGACATGGTGGCCAACGGGTTGGTCGATGTGATCGTCTCCACCGGTGCGATTCTCTATCAGGATATCTATCAAGCGCGTGGTTTCAAGCATTACAAAGGTTCGCCGGATGCCGATGACGGGAAGCTCCGGGATCTTTATATTGACCGAATTTACGATACCTATGTCGATGAGGAAAAATTTTGGGAGACCGACTGCTGGATCGGGCAATTTGCCGACACCCTCCCCCCAGGCAACTACTCCTCCCGCCTCTTCCTGGAAAAGTTGAGCGGTACCCTCAAGGACGACAATTCTATTTTGGTGACGGCGATGAAAAAAGGGGTGCCGGTCTTTGCCCCGGCCTTGAACGATTCCTCGATCGGGATCGGGCTGACCGAACATTATCACCGGTGCGTCCGGGAAGGGCGCAAGGGGGTGACGATCGACTCGATCCGCGACAACTACGAGCTGACGCAGGTTGTCGTCAAGTCAAAGCGGACCGCCGCCTTCTACGTGGCGGGCGGGGTCCCGAAGAACTATATCAACGACTCGGTGGTGATGAGCTACATCTTCAAGAAGGACACCGGCGGGCACACCTACGCCCTGCAGATCACGACCGATGTCCCTCACTGGGGGGGGCTGTCGGGGAGCACACTGGAAGAGGCAACCTCGTGGGGGAAGATCAACAAGAAGGCGTCCCGGTCGATGGCGTTTGTAGAGCCGTCGGTCGCCCTCCCCTTGCTCGTTGGTCACGCCTTACAAAAAGGATTTGACCGACAGCGCAAGCCGCTTCATTTCACCTGGGACAATCACCTCCTGACTTCCCTGAAGATCGGTTAAATCGGCAGTAAATTTTTTGTCCATCGGGTGAAATCCTGGGTCATTTTGAGGAACTTCTCCGCCTCGACGGGACCGAAAGACTGCTGTTCGTAACGAAGAATTTTTTGCCGCTCGACTATTTCCAGGAAATCATTGAGTCTTGCGGCGGCCTCTTCATGCACGACATGGCGGAGCAAGAGGTGGGCCAATTCCCCGGGGTTTTCGGTGGCGGTCCGGCTGCCGGTCCGGTTGACGATCACCGCCTCTGCCCAGGTGCTGGCGGCATGTGCGGCTGCCAAGGTCGCCCCATGCCAGTTCCCGCGGGTCATCGATAGTTCGGCCAGTCGCCAATGCTCCTCGGCGAGTTGCGCGAGCAGCTCCCAGTCATGGGGCGACACTATTTTTTGAACCGGCCTGCGTTTAAGAACGGGTCGCATCGATTAAAGTTTTCCCCAAAATCAGTTTTCCCTCGGCAATAATTTTCTGCAGGACCGGTGAGGGATTTTTCATTTTTTCCGCCAGCTCCTCCTGGGTTAAAATATAGGGAGAGAGCAGGTTGCCAAACTCCAGGAGCAAGAGGATTCGCCGCTCGGCCAACCTTTTTTGGGCCGCCTCTTTCTCTTTTTGGGTTGAGACGATGACGCAAAGATCCACCCCGGAGTGGGGGAGCTCATCCCGGCGCGCGACCGACCCGAACAGAGTCACGGAGAGGGGTGAGGGATCGAGATCGCGAAACGCCTTTTCCAAAAAGAGCGACAATGCCTCGCGTTCTTTCTGAAAGAGGGGGAGGATCATCTCCCGCATCAGATAGCAGTCCCGATTGATCCGATAGAGGTAGTTTCGTCCCGCATTCGTAAAATCAAGGAGGGCGTTATTCACAAGTTCACGTAATGAACGGTGGCAGGACCAGACCGACATCTTGAGACGGATCGCGATCTGTCTCCCGGTCAACGGTTGCCCGGAGGCTAGAAGCCTCAATATCTGCACCTTGGAACGCGATCCGATGACCTCCTCAATCTGATTGATGAATTTCATACTATAATTAGTATTATAATACTAATTATAGTAAATAAATTATTATTATAATCAATATAAAACCTCTTGCCTTTTTATAATCCCGGGGCATAGAGGCTCAAAAAACAGGAGGCCTCAATGAAATTACAACTCTGGATCGCAGTACTCGTAGCCTTGACCTTTTCGACCTCTCCCGCCTGGTCGGAACCAAAAGGGGGGGATTCGTTTTGGGACAAGACTGAGGTCACCGGTTCGGTCGACCTTAACTACCATTACAATATGAATCGTCCCACCACGACGGCGGCGGCTGCTGCGGCCAACGGTTATCGGCTGTTTGATGTGAATCCGAATACCTTTCGAGTCGCCTTGGTTGATCTTGCGATCGAAAACAACCCAACCGATTGGGTGACGTTCCGGACCGACCTTGATTTTGGGCAGGATGCCGCAATTTTTCATGCCGCCGGTCTTGGGGCTGCAACCGACATCTTTGATCTGCAACAGGCGTTTATGGCCCTCAAGGCGGATGTCGGGAACGGTCTGACCTTTAAGCTAGGAAAATTTGTCACGATGCACGGGGCTGAGGTGATCGAGGCGGCGGCCAACCGGAACGCCTCCCGAAGCCTCCTCTTTAACTATGCGATTCCATTCACCCACACCGGTATTTTGGCAAGTTACCCCTTTTCCGATTATGTGGCGCTCGATCTCGGTGTCGTGAATGGCTGGAATAACGTTCTGGACAATAACAACGGGAAATCGATCCATGGGATGTTGACGATCAAGCCGATCGAGACGGTGACCTGGTATCTCGGCGGGACGTTTGGTCCGGAGACCGGCGGGAACGACCGGACGATCCGGTCGTTGCTCGATACCACCGTCACCTATGCCCCGGTTGAGATCTGGGCGTTCACACTCAACTATAACCTGGGTCGGGATGCCGGGATTGCCGGTGCCTCGAGTGGTGCGGCCGATTGGCAGGGGTTTGCCGCCTATGCCGACTGGAAGACGACCGACACCTACGGTTTTACCCTCCGTGGCGAATATTATGACGACGATGTCGGGACCCTGGGCCTCCCCACCGGTGCGACTGCATCCGGCAAGCTCTTTGAGGGGACACTCACCTCGCATTGGTATCTGACGGACGGGATGGATCTGCGCTTTGAGTACCGCCATGACCAGGGGAATAACGCCTCGTTCCTGAAGGGGAACGGGACCTCAAAGAAGTTCCAGGACACGCTGGGGACTCAATTGGTTTACGCGTTTTAGATTTAAAGGAGGGTTTTATGAATCGGCGTAAAAATCTTTTTCTGTTTCTTGCGGCGGTTGTCTTGGGTTTGAGTGCTTGGCCAGCCGTGGCTCGGGCCGACCAACTGGGCGACCTCAAGGTGGCGGCGGATACCGTTTGGACGCTGCTGACCGCCTTCCTGGTCTTCTGGATGAATGCCGGTTTTGCGCTGGTTGAATCCGGTTTTTGCCGGGAGAAGAATTGCGTCAATATCTTGGCCAAGAACTTTATCGTCTTTGCCGTCTCGTCGATCGCCTATTGGGTCTTGGGTTATGGCCTCATGTTTGGAAACGGGACCGGCTTTATGGGAAAGGAGGGCCTCTGGTTCCTTGCCGGCGCGGATAACAGCCCGGCGACCGGAGAGGCGTATCAAGGGGTCTATGCCGCCCTGAACTGGACCGGGGTGCCCTTGCTGGCAAAGTTCTTTTTCCAACTGGTGTTTGCCGGGACTGCCGCGACGATTGTCTCCGGGGCGGTCGCCGAGCGGATTAAATTCATTTCGTTTATTATCTTTTCCTTTTTGATTGTCGGCATTTTGTATCCGATCACCGGACACTGGATCTGGGGCGGTGGCTGGCTCGCGGCGAAGGGATTTTTCGATTTTGCCGGTTCCACTGTGGTCCATTCGGTCGGTGGTTGGTGCGCCCTGATGGGGATCCTGTTCCTCGGCCCCCGGATTGGCAAATACAAGGAAGGACGGGTCCGCCCGATCCCCGGTCATAATATGTCGACCGCGACCTTGGGTTGCCTGATCCTCTGGCTCGGCTGGTTCGGATTCAATCCGGGTTCCACGATGGCGGCCGATCCCTCGGCGATTGCCCATGTGGCGGTTACCACCAACATGGCGGCCGCGATCGCCACACTGACCGCCACTGCCACTGCCTGGATTCTTTTGGGCAAACCGGATCTCGGGATGATTTTGAACGGAACGCTCGCGGGTCTGGTCGCGATCACCGCCCCGTGCGCCTTTGTGAGTCTGGCAAGTTCGTTTGTGATCGGGGCGGTCGCCGGTGTCCTGGTTGTTCTCTCCGTGGCGATGTTTGACAAGCTGCGGATCGATGACCCGGTCGGCGCCCTGTCGGTTCATCTCGTCAATGGTGTCTGGGGGACCCTCTCCTTGGGTTTCTTTGCACAGCACTCTGCCCTTCCAGCGGGGCTGACGGCGGCGACCTTTAAGGATGGTCTCTTTTTCGGGGGCGGGTCGGCCCAGCTGATCTCCCAACTGACCGGCGTCATTGCGGTCGGGTTATTTACCGTGATCGCCTCTGCCGTTGCTTGGGGATTGATCAAACTGACCCTCGGTCTGCGGGTGTCTGCCGAAGAAGAGGTCGAAGGACTTGTCTTTGGCGAGCATGGGAATAGAGCGTATCCTGATTTTCAAACAACCTCTTCCCTTGAGGGAAGGGCTTAAAGGAGAGCGGTCATGAAAAAAATTGAGGCGATTATCAAACCGTTCAAACTGGATGAGGTGAAGGAGGCGCTCCAAAAGGTCGGTGTCCAGGGGATGACCGTTTCCGAGGTCAAGGGGTTTGGCCGGCAAAAGGGACACACCGAGCTTTATCGCGGGGCGGAGTATATTGTCGATTTTCTCCCCAAGGTAAAGGTCGAGGTCGTCGTCGATGACGCCCAGGCCCAGCCGGTGGTCGAGGCGATCATGAAGGTCGCGAAGACCGGAAAGATCGGTGACGGCAAGATCTTTATCTCAAGCCTGGAAGAGGTGGTTCGGATTCGAACGGGGGAAACCGGAAAATCTGCCATTTGATGCGGTTGACAAGTTGCCCGCCTTCGAGGTAGGCAGCCCGCATTATTTCGTTATTTCATCGGAGGAAAGGAGCCCGTTTTATGACACCGAAAGAGGTTTTGGCCTTTGCCAAGGAAAACAAGGTCCGGATGGTCGATTTCAAGTTTATCGATCTCCCCGGAGTCTGGCAGCATTTTTCCGTCCCGATCTCGGAGCTGGCGGAATCGAATTTTGAGGATGGATACGGGTTTGACGGCTCTTCGATCCGTGGTTGGCAGCCGATCAATGCGTCGGATATGTTAATCATTCCGGATGCGAATACCGCGGTGATCGATCCGTTTTGTCAGATTCCAACCTTGAGCATGATTGTCAATATCGTCGATCCGATCACGAAGGAGTCCTACAGCCGGGATCCTCGTTTCATCGCCCGGAAGGCGGAGGCGTATGTCAAGTCAACCGGGATCGGCGACCGGATCTTCTTTGGGCCGGAGGCGGAGTTTTTTGTCTTCGATTCCGTCCGTTTTGACCAAAATGCCCAGAGCGGATATTATTACATCGATTCGGTTGAAGGACGCTGGAATTCCGGGCAGGAACGGTTGACCGATGGACGGATTAATTTAGGGTATCAGCCCCGGTTCAAAGAAGGGTACTTCCCGGTCCCCCCGGCGGACACCCTGCAGGACATCCGTTCCGAGATGGTATTGGAGCTGGAAAAATTGGGGATCGTTGTCGAATGTCAGCATCATGAGGTGGCAACCGCCGGTCAATGTGAAATTGACATGCGGTTTGATGCGTTGACCCAGATGGCCGACAAGTTGATGTGGTTTAAGTATGTGCTGAAGAATGTGGCACGGCGGCACGGCAAGACCGTGACCTTTATGCCGAAGCCGATCTTTGGGGACAACGGTTCCGGGATGCACTGTCATCAGTCGATCTGGAAAGGGGACAAGCCGCTGTTTGCCGGAGACAAGTATGGCGGTCTCTCCGAAATGGGTCTTCATTATATGGGCGGCATCCTCAAACATGCCAAGGCGTTGGCCGCCTTCACCAACCCCACGACCAACTCGTACCGGCGGCTGGTTCCCGGTTTTGAGGCGCCCGTGAATTTGGCCTACTCGGCCCGAAATCGGTCTGCCGCGATCCGGATCCCGATCGTCAATTCCCCGAAGGCGAAGCGGATTGAGGTTCGGTTCCCGGATCCCTCCTGTAACGGGTACCTCGCCTTTTCGGCACTCTGCATGGCCGGTATTGATGGGGTTCAGAACCGAATCGATCCGGGTCAGCCGCTGGATAAGGATATTTACTCTCTCTCCCCCGAGGAGCTGGCCCATGTCCCGCACATGCCGGGTAGTCTTGAAGAGTCGCTCCAGGCGTTGGAAGAGGACCATGCCTTCTTGTTGAAGGGGGATGTCTTCACCAAGGATGTGATTGAAAAGTGGGTTGAGTACAAGACGGAGAATGAGCTCAACCCTGTCCGGCTCCGTCCGGTGCCGTACGAGTTCGCGCTCTATTTTGATATATAAGTCGATTGCTAAAATCCCCCCAATCCCCCTTTGTCAAAGGGGGGTGAGGGGGTTTGCCTTTACATTTTCTTTTGATTCCCTTACAGTCCCAACCCTTAGAGGAGATCCGATGAAAAAATTCATTCTTTTTCCGCTGGTCCTGATCACGATCGGTTGCAACATGGCAAAAAAGGAACCGACCGCTGCCGCACCGCAGTCGGAGGGGGGAAGTCCGGTCCTGGCCAAGCTGGATGGCCAGCCGATCACCGAGGAAGAGGTCCGGAAGGTTTCAGGGGCAGGTTTGGCGCGCGCCGAGGCGCAACTTTATGAGGCCCGCCGCGAGGGGGTGGAGAATGTTTTGGAAGATCGCCTCCTCACCGCCGAGGCAACCTCCCAGAAGACGACAAAGGAAGAATTGATCAAGAAAAGGGTCGCCGATAAAATCAATGTCACGGATGCGGAAATCCAAAAATTTTATAATGAAAAGAAATCCCAAATGGGGGGAAAAGGCATTGAGGAGATGAAGGTCAATATTCGCGGTTATCTCCAACGGGAAAAATATCAACAGGTGTATGGGGAACTCATTGCCAAGCTGAAAAAGAAATCGGATCTCGAGATCCTGATTCACCCCCCCAAGGTCGAGATCGATGAGGGGGACGCCCCGGCGATGGGTCCGAAGGATGCGCCGATTCGTTTGGTCGAGTTCACCGATTACCAATGCCCGTTTTGCAGCCGAGCCCGTCCAACCATCAATCAGGTGTTGGGCACCTACAAAGGAAAGGTCCGCTATGTGTTGAAGGACTTCCCGCTCTCCTTTCATCGGGAGTCGGAAAAGGCGCATGAGGCGGCCCATTGTGCCGGAGAGCAGGGAAAGTATTGGGAGCTGAACAAGAAAATCTGGGACAACCAAAAGTCGATTAAACCGGAGGATCTGAAGAAATATGCGACGGAGTTGAAACTGAATACGGCAAAATTCAATGAGTGTCTCGATTCGGGTAAATTTCAGGAGCTGGTTCAAACGAACCAGCAGCAGGGGGAGCAGTTGGGGGTTTCCGGGACACCGGCCTTTTTTGTCAACGGCCGGATGATCTCGGGGGCCCGTCCCTTTGAGGATTTTAAAGAAGTGATCGACGACGAACTGTCCCGAAGATAGTGCTAGACCTACGCTTTGTTCTTGAAAATTGGGCCCAAGTCCGTGACGTTCTACAGCGGCGCGGACTCAAATTTGATCTTTTCCCTCTTGAACCGCTCGGTCTCCGACGAAAAAATCTGCAAAAAGAATATGACGAGCTCCGCTTCCAGCAGAATCAGGTCTCGAAAAAGCCGACGGAAGAGCAAATCGGCCGGATGAAAAAGGTGGCGGATCGGGTTCGTGAGGTGGGTGAAGATTTGGTCCAGGTGGAGGCGGAAATCCATGATCTCTTGCTTCGGATCCCCAATATCCCCCACGTCTCGGTTCCGGTCGGTGCCGATGTCGCTGCGAATCGAGAGATCCGGCGTTGGGGGGAGCCGCGCAAGTTTTCGTTCCGTCCGAAAGAACATTGGGAGATCGGGCAATCCCTGGGGATCATGGATTTTGAACGGGCCGCGAAGATCGCTGGTTCCCGTTTTGTCGTTTATCGCGGAATCGGCGCGCGGTTGGAGAGGTCGCTGATTAACTGGATGCTTGATCTCCATACCGGGCAGCATCGTTACGAAGAAATTTGGCCGCCGGCGATGGCGAATGCCCGTTCCTTAACCGGGACGGCAAATTTGCCAAAATTTGAGGCCGACCTCTACAAGACGACCGAGGGACTGTATCTGATCCCAACCGCCGAGGTCCCGCTGACGAATCTCTACCAGGACGAGATCCTCGATGAGACGGTTTTGCCCTTGTCCCTGACCGCTTATACCCCCTGCTTCAGGAGTGAGGCAGGGGCCGCCGGCAAGGACAGCCAGGGGCTGATCCGTCAGCATCAGTTTGATAAGGTGGAGTTGATGAAATACACGACCCCGGAGAATTCCTATGACGAGCTGGAAAAACTCCTGTCTCATGCGGAAAAGGTTTTGCAGCTTTTGGAGATTCCCTACCGGGTGATGGTCCTTTGCACCGGCGATATGAGCTTTGCCTCCGCGAAGACCTACGACATTGAGGTTTGGTTGCCGGGCCAGAACGGGGGGAAGGGGGCGTATCGGGAGATCTCCTCCTGCACCAATTTTGAGGAGTTCCAGGCACGACGGGTCAATACCCGTTACCGCCCCAAGGGGGGAGGGAAACCCCGATTTGTTCATACCCTGAACGGATCAGGACTGGCGATCGGCAGGACGTTCGCCGCCATTCTGGAAAATTATCAGGATGAGAAAGGGGTTCAGGTTCCCCCCGTCCTGAAATCTCTGCTCGGCATAAAGCGAATTGACCAGACGTAACTATCGATTTATACTTCCTTTCGACGAAGAACGGAGTCGGGATGAAAATTGTTCGTCACGACGAGGAAATTCCTGCAACCCCCCTGAAGGACTTTAACGATTCCTATCATTTTCAGCTGAGCCGAAAGATTGCCGAGGGGGGGATGGGGATTGTCTATGAGGCGCGTCTGTTCGGGGCGGAAGGTTTTGAAAAACAGGTGGCGATCAAGACGATCCGTGAAGAAATTTCCAATCTGAAGGAATTTGTCGAGCTGTTCATCGGGGAGGCCAAACTGGCCGCCTCTCTTGTCCATCAGAATATCGTCCAGATCTACCGCCTGGGAAAGGTGGAAAATGTCTTTTATGTGGCGATGGAATATGTGCATGGGGTCGACCTCAAG
Source organism: uncultured Pseudomonadota bacterium (assembly GCA_964471095.1). Classification (GTDB taxonomy): domain Bacteria; phylum UBA10199; class UBA10199; order JACPAL01; family JACPAL01; genus CAYYFU01. The sequence goes on along the minus strand of CAYYFU010000012.1, from coordinate 691 downwards.
GAATTTATCTGGAGGCATTTTGAGAAGGGGATCCGGGTTCCGATCGAGATCGGCGCCTTTATTGCGAGTCGGATTTGTCGTGGACTCGAATATGCGCATCACAAATGCGACAGGAAGGGGAAACCACTGAATGTCGTTCACTGTGATATCAGCCCCAAGAATCTGATGATCTCGATGGAGGGGGAGGTCAAGATCACCGATTTTGGCATCGCCCGGGCTCGGGGGTTGATGAAGTCGCATCAGGTGGAGGGGCTGGGCAAGGCGTCGTACGTCGCACCGGAACAGGTGCGTGGTGAATCGGTGGACGCGCGGGCCGATCTTTTTTCTTTGGGCTCCGTCTTGTTTGAGATCTTGACGTTGGAGCGGGCCTTTCGGGGGCAGGATCGGGATGAGGTTCTCAAAAATGTCGTCAACCAACCGGTGCTCTCGGTCCGTCAGCTGAATGAAGAGGTCCCTCGCGATCTGGAACAGATCATTTTAAAGGCGCTCAACCCAAATCTCGCGGAACGGTATCAAGATGCCGGTGGGATGGGTTATGACCTGGAGTATTTCCTCTACCACAAGGGGTATGGGCCGACGATCCAGACACTGGAAAAATACCTTCGCGAGTTGTTCCCGGAGCTTTACCTGAGTTCCCCGCGCCCGCGGCAAACGAACCCGATGATCCCGGAGGAGTTTTCGATTTCGCTTT
>CAYYFU010000011.1:12207-13570 GCA_964471095.1 uncultured Pseudomonadota bacterium | reverse complement strand
AGGAGGGGAAAGACCTGATTCTTGATATCGACACGCGAGGGGCCCGGGCGATCAAAAACCGGTATCCCGACAGTTGTCTCATCTTTCTGGCCCCCCCCTCCCGCGAGGTCCTGGAGGCGCGTCTCAAGAGTCGAAAAACGGAAGGGGGTGAATCTCTCCAAATAAGGCTCAAAGCGGCGGAGCGGGAGATGGCCGAGCAAAGTTTTTTTGATTATGTTATTATCAATGACGACCTGGAACAGGCGGTTCTTGAAGTGAGTGAGGTTATTGAAAAAGAGAGGATAAAGAGGTGATTCGTTTTGAGGAGATCCTCGATCGGGTGCAGAAGTATAACCCCGACGCGGATCTCGATACGATCCGCAAGGCCTACGTTTTTTCCGCCAAAGTGCATCAAGGTCAGCGTCGCCGTTCCGGGGAACCGTATCTGGTCCATCCGCTGGAGGTCGCCGATATTTTGGCCCGGATGCACCTCGATGCCCCCTCCATTGCGACCGGGCTGCTTCATGACACGGTCGAAGATACGCTGACTTCGATCGACGAAATCCGGCAGCTGTTTGGGCCGGTGATCGCCCGGCTGGTGGACGGGGTGACCAAACTTTCCAAAATCAACTTTCTCTCGCGGGAACAGCGTCAGGCGGAGAATTTTCGAAAAATGTTTATGGCGATGGCGGAGGATATCCGGGTGATCCTGGTGAAACTGGCCGATCGTCTCCACAACATGCGGACGCTGATGCACTTGCCGGAGGAAAAGCAGATCAAGATTGCGACGGAAACGCTGGAGGTCTACGCGCCGATCGCCGGTCGTTTGGGGATCCAGGAGATCCGGTCGGAGTTGGAGAACCTCTGTCTCTATACTCTGAAGCCGGAGGTCTGGAATGAGTTGGGGGCAAAGGTCCAGCAGTTGGAGAAAAAGAGCGGAAAGTTTCTGGAAGATGTCCGGCAGATGCTGCTCAAAAAAATTCGGGAGTACAACGTTGACGCGGAAATTCATGCGCGCATCAAACATCTCTACAGTATTTACCGGAAGATGGAGGAGCAACGGCTCGAGTTTGAGCAGATTAACGATATGATCGCCTTCCGCGTCATCGTCCCGAATATCCCCCAGTGTTACGAGACACTCGGGATCATCCATTCCCTCTGGAAACCGGTTCCGGGCCGGTTCAAGGACTATATCGGGATGCCGAAGATCAACAACTATCAGTCGCTCCATACGACGGTGGTCGGTCCCGGAGGGCAGCGGGTTGAGTTCCAGATGCGGACCCGGGAGATGCATGAGATCTCCGAGTGGGGAATCGCCTCGCACTGGAACTACAAGGAGGGGGGGGAGATCGACACCAAGGACGAGGTGAAGTTCCGATGGATC
>CAYYFU010000011.1:0-12197 GCA_964471095.1 uncultured Pseudomonadota bacterium | reverse complement strand
CCGGCTCGACCTGTTTGCCTCCGACGTCTACGTTTTCACCCCGAAGGGGGATATCAAGGAGTTTCCCCGCGGATCGACGCCGGTCGATTTTGCCTATGCCGTTCATACCGATGTCGGTCACAGTTGCGTCGGGGCACGGATCAATGGCCGGATGGTCCCGCTCCGCTATCAATTCAAGAGCGGTGATACGGTTGAGATTATCACACATTCCGGTCATCACCCGTCGAAAGATTGGCTCAAGTTTGTCCGGACCTCGCGGGCCAAGGCCAAGATTCGGGCCTTTATCCGGGAGGAGGAACAGGAAAAGGCGGTCAATCTGGGCCGGGAACTGCTGGAGCGGGAACTGGAGCGTCACGGCATGAATCCGGCCTTGGCCCTGAAGGGGAGCGAGCTGGAGAAGTTTATCGCGGAAAAGGGATTCCGGAATCTGGAGCATCTTCTCTCCCTGTTGAGTTACGGTCGCGTCACGATCCCGCAGGTGATGGAGGCGATCCTCCCCCCGGAGAAGAGGATCAAGGCGGAGGAAGAAAAAGGCTCCTCGATCGCCCGATTTTTCCGACGGGCCTTAAGGTCCAAAGGGATGATTCGGGTCGATGGGGTGGATGATGTCCTGGTTTCGTTGGGGAAATGTTGCAACCCGATTCCCGGCGACAGCATTGTCGGATTTATCAGCCGGGGGCAGGGGGTCAAGGTGCATGCCATCACCTGCGGACGGGTGTTGGCCTCTGATCCGGCCCGGCGGATCCCGGTCTCTTGGGATATCAAAGAAAAGGTTCCGGTCTCGACCAAAATCCGGGTGCTGTGTGTCGATAAGCCGGGGTTGTTGGCTGACATCAGCAAATCGATTTCGGGGGAAGGGGTCAATATCACCAACGCCTATTGCCGTTCCATTGAGGATCAAAAATCGCTCAACACCTTTGAGATCGGGATCAAGGATTTAAACCATCTCCATCACCTGATGAAGTCCTTGCAGAAGGTCAAAGGGGTGATCTCCGTCGAGCGGGTGAAGGAGTGAGCTAGGCGGCTTTTTGGACGGTTCCAGTCCGGGTACAGCGGGTGCAGGCCATCACCCGGCGGACGGTACCGGCAATCACCGCATGGACGCGTTGCAGGTTCGGATAAGACCTTTTCTTGGTCTTGTTGTTGGCGTGGCTGACATTGTTGCCGACCAACCTCTGTTTCTCACAATAGTAACAAGCTCTTGCCATAAGGGTTGCATCTGCTATCAGGAACTCCATGAGGTTGCAAGCCGATTCCGCAAAGAAGGCGCTGGGACGGGAAGGCGAAGCAACCGCCTCCGAGTTCCTCAACAAGCAGGGTTTTCGAGTGCTGGAGCGGAACTACCGTTGTCGGCTGGGGGAGGTTGATCTGATTGCGGAAAAAGGGGGAGACCTCTTTTTCATCGAGGTCAAGACCCGCCACGACACCGACACCGTTTCTCCCCTCGAACTGATCCCCCGTGCCAAGCAGGTCCATATCTCCAAGGTGGCCCAGCATTACTATGCCGCGAAAAGGGTGGGGGAGCGGCAGGGGCGGTTCGCCCTGCTGATCGCCGATTACGGAAAGAATCCCCCGCAGTGTGAGTTGTTGCTGGACATCTTTGACCTTGCCTGGGGTTATTAGTTCTTATATATCGATCCCGATGCCCGCCGAAAATCTCCTCCAAGTTTTCCTTAAGAGTTCCGATCGCACTCCCGACAGGCCTTGTTTTCGGTTCAAACAACAGGGGGGTTGGAAAACCCTCTCCTGGAGCGAGGTGCGGGATCAGGTTTGTTCCCTGGGAGAGGGGTTGCGGGCCTTGGGGGTGAAAAAGGGAGAGGCGGTTGCCCTTTTTTCCTCCACCCGAGTGGAGTGGACGCTCTGCGATCTGGCGATCCTTTCGATCGGTGCGGTCACGGTCCCGATCTATCAATCGAACACCGCGGAGCAGGCCTCCTACCTCATTGAGGATTCCAAGGCGAGGGCGGTCTTTGTTGAAAATGGAGAACTGTTGAACAAGGTCCGGCAGTTGAAGCGGGACTTCATCCTCCTCTCCGGCACCGCGTCGGACTGTCAAACGTTCGCGTCGCTCATCGGGAGAAAATCGGATCAGGAGGGATGGCGGCGCCGGGCGGGACAAATCCTGCCGACGGATGTCGCCTCTTATGTCTACACCTCCGGGACGACCGGTCCGCCAAAGGGGGCGATCCTGACCCATCAGAATTTCCTGGCCGAGGTGGAGGCGCTTGCCCAGGTCTTTGACATCACCGACCGGGATGAAGGGCTGATCTTTCTCCCGCTGGCGCATATCGTGGCCCGGGCCCTGCAGTTCTTCCAGCTCAAGATCGGTTTTGTCCAGAGCTATGCCGAATCGATCGACAAGCTGGTCGACAATTTGGGCGAGATCCGGCCGCATTTCTTTGTGGGGGTCCCGCGGATTTTTGAAAAGGTGCATGAGCGGGTCATTTCCCAGGTCGAGTCCGGGTCGCCTTTAAAGAAGGGGATCTTTGCCTGGGCCTCGGCGGTCGGCCGTGAGGTAAGTCAACGGCTCCAACAGGGGGAAAAAGTCCCGCCCTTGCTCCAGATCAAACGGTCGATTGCGAATCGGCTCGTTTTTCAAAAACTCCATCGGCGGCTGGGAGGCCGGCTTCGGTACGCCGTCTCCGGCGGGGCCCCGCTCTCCAAAGAGATCGCCGAATTCTTTCATGCCGCCGGCATCTTGATCCTTGAGGGTTACGGACTGACCGAGACGACCGCGGCGATCCACTGCAATTCGCCGCGCTGCTACAAGTTTGGGACGGTCGGCCCGGCGGTTCAGGGGGCCGAGGTCAAGATTGCCCCTGATGGCGAAATCCTGGCTCACGGACCGCTCGTTTTCCAAGGGTATTTCAACAAACCGGAGGCAACCCATGAGGCGTTCACCCCGGACGGTTGGTTTAAAACCGGCGATGTCGGGGAGATCGACCCGGAGGGTTGTTTGAGGATCACGGATCGAAAAAAAGATATCATTGTGACCGCCGGCGGCAAGAACGTGGCGCCGCAGAATATCGAGAATATGCTCAAGACCGTCCCGTATATCAGCCAGGTCATGGTGTTGGGGGACAGGAAAAAGTACCTTTCGGCGCTCGTGACGCTGAATCGGGAGTTGATCGAAAAATATGCGCGGGAGACCGGGATTCCGTTTCATCATTACAAGGAGTTGACGAAAAACCCCCAAATCTATCAATTGGTCAAACAGGCGATTGAGGAGAAAAACAAAAAACTGGCCTCTTTTGAGTCGATCAAAAAATTCGCCATTTTGGAAAACGATCTGACCCAAGAGGGGGGCGAGCTCACCCCCACGCTCAAGGTGAAACGGAAATTTGTCACGGAGAAGTACAAGGATATTTTGGCGCAACTGTACCAGGAATAAAAAGGAGGCAATAACATGGTCGACGCTGGAGGAGGTTCCAAGGGGACGGGGTTGGCCCCGAATATCGCAAGTTTTGTCTGCTATCTTTGCCCGCCGGTCACCAGCATCGTGATGATGCTATTGGAGCGGGAAAACAAGGATGTGCAGTTTCATTCCTGGCAGGCGACAACGCTGGGGGTCGGTTATATTGTGGTATCGATCGGGCTGAATATTTTGGCGATCATTGTTGGCAAGATCATCGGCTTTTTGGGGATGGTCATCAACTGGTTGAACCCCCTGGTCGGGCTCGCCGCGTTTATCCTTTGGCTCGTTTGTCTGGTCAAGGCGTACCAGGGAGAGTGGTGGAAGATCCCGTACCTCGGTGATTTTGCGGAAAAACGAGCCGGCTAGTGTGTGCGATCAAGCTGTTGACGGGGATCGCCTGTCCGGGATGCGGTCTGCTCCATGCCTTGTGGGCCGTCTGGGGAGGTCACTGGGTTGAATCGTTTCACTGGTTTCCGGTCTGGCCGATCGTCGTAGGATTTTTTCTTTTTCTGAGACGTTCACCCTGGGGGGGGAAGATTTTTGTGTCAGCAATTGTGGGACAGTGGTTGTTACGATTCATTGGGTAAGATAACGCCCCCTCCCGGCCTCCCCCTCTTAAGGTAAGAGGGGGAGGGGGGAGTTATGAGGCAATAAGAGGCGATAAGAGGAGATAATCTTATGACCCCAAAAGAATATTTCGAACAAAAGGTTCCGGCGAACCTAAAAGAGAAAGGGGACCGGCTGGCTGGGATCAACGCGATTTATGAATTTCAGATTCAGGGAAACGATGGTGGAACCTGGGTCTTGGATCTGACCGTGCCCGGTGGAAAAGTGACAGCCGGCTCTGCCGGCGGTGGCAACGCGAATTGCACCGTCGTCATTTCCGATGAGAACTTTATCAAGTTGATTTCGGGCCAGTTGAATCCCCAAATGGCGTTTATGACCGGAAAACTCAAGGTGACCGGAAATATGGGGTTGGCGCTCAAGCTGCAAAAGATTCTTTGAAACCCCTTTCCGGCATCACCGTTCTCGATATCTCCCGCTTGCTTCCCGGCGGGTTTGCCTCCCTGTTGCTGGCCCGCCTCGGGGCACGCGTCATCAAAGTCGAAGAGCCGGGGGTCGGGGACTACTACCGCGGCCTGACCGGGGGAAAGGAGTTTGTCGATCTTGGCCACTTTAACGAGATCAATTCCGGAAAGGAGCTGATCACCCTCAATCTGAAGCACTCGTCGGGGACGAAGGCATTTCAAAAACTGGTCAAACGGGCGGATGTCGTCGTTGAGAATTTCCGGCCGGGGACGCTGGAACGGCTGGGAATCCCGTTCCGCACCTTGTCCCGATGGAATCGCCGGATTATCCTCTGTTCCATTACAGGTGCCGGCCAGCGGGGTCGACTGGCTCGGCTGGGGGGGCACGATCTCAACTACCTGGCCCTCTCCGGTCTGCAGTCTCTGATCCGCGATCGGCGGGCTTGCCCGGTCATTCCGGACTTTCAGATCATTGACCTCGCGGCGGGTTATCGGTCGGCGTTTCTGATCCTCAGCGCGCTCGTGGAGAGAGGGCGCACCGGCCGCGGCCGGTGGATCGATTCGGCCATGCTCGATGCGGGTCGGGAAATGGCGCGGCTTTACGCCGCGAACCGCCGAGGACACCCCCCTCAAGGTCTGCGTCATGCGCTTTCGATCCCCAATTACGCCATTTACGAGACGCGGGACCGTCGACGGATCGCCTTCGCGGCGCTCGAACCGAAGTTTATCCGCAATTTTGGCAAGGCGCTGGGACAGCCCTCGCGGGTTCGGCGGCTTCGGGCCGTGGGGCTCAAGAAAATCTTCCACTCGAAGACCTCACGGCAGTGGAAACAACTTCAAGCGCGTCATGACTTTTGCCTTTCGCCGGTCTTGACGGTCGAGGAGGCCTGCGGCATTGCCCGGAATGCCCCTCTGCCCCGCATGGGGAGGGACAACTTAAAGGTCTTCCGCGAGTTCGGGGTCAAAAAATGAAAATCGCGCTGGCGCAGATCAACACCACTCTCGGTGATTTTGACGGGATCGTCCGGAAGGTGGCCGCGATGATCCGAAAGGCGAAGGGGCAGGGGGCGGAGCTGATTGCCTTTCCGGAGATGACGACGACCGGATATCCACCGCGGGATCTGGTCGAACTCCCGTCGTTCGTGGATCGGAACCTCAAGGCGTTGGAGCCAATCGCCAGGGAGGCTCACGGGATCCGCGTCGTGGTCGGATTTATTGATCGGAACCCGCAGCCGGGCGGCAAACCGCTCTTCAACGCGGCGGCGCTTTGCTACGACGGCGTCGTGCGGGAACGCTACGCCAAGAATCTTTTGCCGACCTACGATGTCTTTGATGAAGGGCGCTGGTTCGAGCCAGGACGGGAGACGGCGGTCTGGGACGGCCTTGGCATTTCAATTTGCGAAGACGCCTGGAACGACAAGCTGTTTTGGGAAAGGCGTCTCTATGCGCGGGATCCGATCGAGGAGCAGGTGAATCGAGGGGCCGGTTTTTTGCTGAACATCTCCGCCTCTCCCTTTTCGATTGGGAAGGAGAAGATCCGGCGTGACATGCTCTGCGCACTGGCGCTCCGTCACGGGAAACCGCTCTTTTATGTCAATCAGGTCGGGGGCAACGACGAGCTGGTTTTTGACGGCCAGAGTCTGGCGGTGAATGCCGGGGGTGAAATCCTTGCCGAGGGAAAATCTTTTCGGGAAGAACTTTTGGTCGTTGATTCGGAAGCGCCGCCTCGGGAAAATGCCGGCTCACCGGAAGAGCTCGAGTTGATCCATCAGGCGCTGGTGATCGGGATCCGGGACTACGTGAAGAAGTGCGGTTTTCAGAAACTGGCATTGGGTCTCTCCGGGGGGATTGATTCCTCCTTGACTGCCGTGCTCGCCGCGGAGGCGGTTGGCTCGAAAAACGTCCTCGGCCTGCTGATGCCCTCTCCCTATTCGAGTCGGGAGAGTCTGGTGGATGCCGAGGCGCTGGCCCGAAATCTCAAGATCCGGATCAAGACGATCCCGATCGGAAGGATCTATGCGTCGTACCGAAAGGCGTTCGGACGGGACGGACGGTCCCCCGATCTGGCGGATGAAAACATCCAGGCGCGGATCCGCGGCAATCTCCTGATGACGTTTTCGAATCGGGAGGGGTGGCTGGTCCTGTCCACCGGCAACAAGTCGGAACTCTCCGTCGGTTACTGCACACTATATGGCGATATGAGTGGCGGGCTGGCGGCAATCTCGGATCTTCCCAAGATGATGGTCTACGACCTCGCCCGCTGGATCAACCGCAAGAAACGGGCGATCCCGGAGCGGGTTTTCACCAAGGCCCCGACGGCGGAATTGAAACCGAACCAGACCGATCAGGACATGCTGCCGCCCTACAAGGTCCTCGATCCGATCCTGAAGGCGTTGATTGAAGAGATGAGATCGGAGGAAGAGATCGTTGCGATGGGATACCCGCGAAAGACGGTCCGGTGGGTGATCCAGCGGGTGGAGCGGAACGAATACAAGCGGCGGCAGGCGGCTCCCGGGATTCGGATCAGTTCCAAGGCGTTCGGGATCGGGCGAAGATATCCGATTGCCCGGAAAGTTTCATAACGCCCCCCATGGGAACTCTTTACATCATTGCAACTCCCATTGGGAACCTGGAAGATATCACCCTCCGGGCGATCCGGATTTTAAAAGAGGTTGATCTGATCGCCTGTGAAGACACGCGTCACACCGGTAAACTTCTTGCCCATTACCAGATCAAAAAACCGTTGGTCAGTTTTTTTGAACATAACGAACGGATTCGGACCGACCTGATTCTGCAGGAAATCCAGGGGGGTAAAAATGTCGCCCTTGTCTCCGATGCCGGGACCCCGGCGATTTCCGACCCCGGTTATCCGTTGGTCGCCGCCGCGGTAGAAAAAGGGATCCCCGTGGTCCCGATTCCCGGACCGTCAGCGGTCATCGCGGCCCTTTCAGCTGCAGGTCTCCCGACCGATCAGTTTCACTTTGTCGGATTTCTGCCGGTAAAGGAGGGGAAGAAGCGGAGGTTTCTGGAATCGCTTCAAAAGGATCCCGGGACGTTGGTCATTTACGAGTCCCCGTTTCGAATTCTCAAAACGCTCCGTCTGCTGTCGGAGGTCTTGGGTCACCGACCCGCCGTTGCGGTCCACGAACTGACCAAGATCCACGAACGGTTTTTTCGCGGCACCCTCGCCAGTCTCCCCGATCTGCTCGAAAAAGTCCCCGCCAAAGGGGAGTGGGTGCTACTGATCGGTTAAGGTCCCGGCCAGGCGTCGCTTGTGCCCGTCGGTGAATATTTTCTGAGGATCACCTCGGCGCCATTGGTTCCTTCCAAGGCGGCATCCTGAAAGGTGCCGGCGGCGTGGATGAATCCATTAGGGGAGAGGGCGACGTTGGAGAAAAGGTGAAAAGTGGGGCAGGTACCGGAGGTAGGAAGGAGCAGACTCTCCCAATCGGGCGTCAGTCCGGGGGCAAACTTCCCGACCCACAGAGAGCATCCGGTCTCTTCGGTCTTCTTTCCGACAAGGATCAGATGATTGTCGCCATCCCGCGACAGATGAAATGGCTGGCGGCCGGGTGTTGACTGGCCCTGTTGCAGGAAAAACCAGTTCGTGTAGGTGAGCAGGGTTCGCTCTTCAGTTGAGGCATCCATGACGGCCACGTAAACCTCCGATCCGGGAGAGGCAACAAATAATCCCTCGCCGCGGGAACCGCTCAGTTCTTCCATCCAGTCGTCGGAGAGATTGGGAAAAATAGCAAGTTGCGGGAGTTTCTGCAGGAAGAAGTGGGAGGCGGAGCCGTCGGGCGGCGCAACCTTTCCCGAAATCAGCAAGTGACCGAACAGAGGGTCGGTGTCGGCCGCCTGCGCGGTGAGGTCATGGTCGGAATAATTGGTGACAAACGCGTATTCCAAGGCGCCATCGGTGTCGTATTCCCGCACGTGGATGTCCGAGAGACCGGCCGGGTCTTCGCCATTCGAGACGGCATTCACAATTCCCTGGGGAAAGACCGCCATCGCGGCCGCGGTTGGGTGGTCACCGGCGTTGTAGGTGTCGCTCCAGAGCTCTTCCCCCCAGAAGCTGAGTTTTTTGACCACGATTTGCTGACCGCTGTTGGCGATCAGATAGCTATTGCCGCAAACATCAATCGCCAGATGGTCAAACGTTTTTCCGAAGGTTTGGGGAAATGAGGTCTCCCAGACCAGGTTACCGCAGGAGTCAATCTGCCGGACGACGAAGTGGTAGACCTCCCCGATCCGATCGGTGGTTGAAAGATAGACGGTTCCATTCGAGTCGACCGCCAACCCGTTGGCGATCTGGTGGTCCGGTCCCCCATAGACCCTTGTCCAAGGGGTCTCGGATCCCTCGCACAGGGCGAAGTGGGGGTTGTCCCAGGGATTTGGATCGGGTTTGCAGACCTTCTGGGCACAGATGCAAGGGGGAGGCGGGCTCGGTTTACAATTGGTGGTGCAATTGTACCCGCCGTCACACTCCTCCCCGAGTGCCGGGTTGGTCACCCCGTCACCGCAGGTGGGGCTTCGAGTCATCCCCTTTTTTTTGCGCACGGCCTGGGAACGAACCGCCGTGAACCGGCGGAGTTTTCCCGAAAACTTCTGGTACCACATCTGGGCGGTTGGTGTTTTTTCAATATGGACCCGGGACGCCCTGGCCAACGTCTCCGCCGCCGGCAGGGTTGCCAGAAGGGCCAAGATGACTGCGAGAACCAGCCCGTGCATGTCTTTGATTAGACCGGAAATTGACCTGCGGGTCAAGGCGAGGGGGTATAAAACTGTTTCACCCGTTCGTCGAATTGATGGACCTGGCGGCTGTCGATCACCTTGCCGCGGCGCAGGGTGAGCCTGTCCTCACAGAACAATCTCACCGCCTTGACAAGAACCTTCGCCTCCAGGTTTTTGCCGCGCCGGATGATCTGCTCCAGCGGGTCGCGGGTCTTGTCGATTTTGAAGGCATCCTGGCAGATGATTGGCCCCTGATCCAGGTCGGTCGTCGCAAAATGGGCGGTGACCCCGATCACCTCGACCCCCTTGTTGTAGGCTTGGGTGTAAGCCCGAGGCCCCGGAAACGACGGGAGGAGGGAGGGATGGATGTTGATCAGCTTCCCCTCGTAACGGAAGCAGAATTCGGGAGAGAGGATCTGCATGTAACGGGCCAGGACAATCAGATCAGCGGGTTGTCGAGATAATTTTTTTAGCAGACCCTCTTCATGCTTTTTGCGGTTGGTGGAGGGGATATAAAAAAACGGGACCCGAAAACGTCTGGCGACCGGTTTCAAGTCAGGACTGTTTCCAAGAATCATCGTCGGTCTTCCGCGGATCTGTCCCCGCTTCATCCCTTGGAGGAGCGACTCCAGACAGTGCGGTTCCTGCGTCACCAGCAACACCACTTCCTTTATTTTCTTGGCACGCTCGATCTCCGCGGTGATCTCCATCCCGATCGACCGGCCCACTTTTCTGAGTCCGTCACAAAAACCGGCCCAGGGCCCGGAGAGTCCGGAGAGGTCGACCACCATATTCATGACCAGGATCCCTTCAAAGATCCGCTGGTCGATGTCCTCGATGTTCAGGCTGTTTTTGAAAAGATGGGTGGTGACCGTTGCGATAATCCCTTTTTTGTCCGGCCCTGCCACCCGAATTCGCGCCAGTTTTTTGGTCAGCATTATTGAGATTAAATACCATAGACAACCGACCCTGTCACGTCGGGAAACTTTTGGCTGCCCCGCCATCTTGCAGGGGCGGACAGACCCGCCACCGCTGCGATGTCGGGGGTCCAAAGAGTTTCCCTCGTGCCACCCGTCAGACCTGGGCAAATTCCCAATTGACAAGGGGAGGTTGCTTCCATACATTCCGCCCCACGATGGCGGTAAAAATAAGACTGGCGCGGTTTGGGACGAGAAATAAGCCTTATTTCCGGATTGTGGTGGCCGACAAGGAATCGCCGCGGGATGGGAGTCATCTCGAGGTGGTCGGTCAATATGACCCGAAAAAGGGGATCGAGAAGGCGAATCTCAAATCGGACCGGATTCAACACTGGCTTAAAAACGGTGCCCAACCAAGCGGTATTGTCAGACAAATCCTGAAGAAGGCCAAGGCTGCTTCAAAAGCGGCTTAGGGGGAAGTACGATGTCGGAAATGAAGAGTCTCTTGGAGATCATGGCCAAGGCGCTGGTCGACAAACCGGAAGAGGTGGAGGTCGCGGAGGTGGAGGGGGAGCAGACCACCGTCTTTGAGCTCAAGGTTGCCAAAGAGGATCTGGGAAAGGTGATCGGTCGTGAGGGGCGGACGGCGCGGTCGATGCGGACGATCCTCGGGGCCGCCTCCACCAAATTGAAAAAGCGTTCCGTCCTGGAAATTATTGAATAAGCAGTTTGACATTTTGACGATTTTTCCCGAATTCTTTTCTTCCCCATTACAAACCTCTCTGCTGGGCAAGGCGATCGAGAAGAAGATTTTTTCCGTCCGGATCCACGACATTCGAAAATGCACGACGGACAAGCACAAGACGGTCGATGATCTCCCGTACGGCGGCGGTCCGGGGATGGTGATGAAGCCGGAACCGATCGCCGCCGCGATAAAATCGGTTCAGGAAAAAGGCCTTCATTCACATCGGGTCTATTTTACCCCGCGCGGCCAGCCCCTAAGGCAGGGGGATTTGGAAAAATATCTTGCCTATGACCAGTTGATCCTCCTCTGCGGGCGGTATGAAGGGGTCGACCAGCGGGTGATTGACAATTATATTGATGAAGAGGTCTCGGTCGGGGATTACCTTCTCTCTGGGGGAGAGGTGGCGGCGCTGGTTTTCCTGGAGGCGTTGACCCGACTGATTCCCGGGGTATTGGGTAACGAGGGGTCACTCTCCGACGAATCGTTTCCGCTCCTCGAATATCCTCAATATACGCGCCCCGAGGTTTTTGAGGGACTGCCGGTCCCGCCGGTCCTCCGTTCCGGGGATCACCGCAAAATTGCCGACTGGCGCCGGGAGCAGGCGCTCGAGATCACCCAAAAAAGACGCCCTGACCTCCTGAAGAAATCGCGTTAAACCCAATTTTCAACGGAGAGCCCCGGTATTTCCTGGAAATGACGGAGGTTATTCGTGACGAGAGTCAAGCCCCTCGATTTCGCGATCGAGGCGATCAGCATGTCGATCACCCCGATCGGTTTTCCCCGGCGGATCAGGTCCTCCTTGAGCGGGGCGAAGAGGGCCGCTGCCTCTGAATCAAAGGGAATCCGACTGAACGGGCTGATCAGGATTTCGACCCGCTTCCGGTTTTCCTCCGGCTTGGCCGAGTGAAGGGCCCCGTAATAAAGCTCCGCCTCGGTCAGCGTGCTGACCGCCAGGGAGGCGACGTTTTCTTTTTCGAAGCGTGTGCGGAGCAGGGGGGTCGGACCGTTGAGGATATAGATGCAGGTATCGGTGTCGAGTAGATACCTCACTTCAACGGTTCCCGCTCTTTTTCAGGGGCGCCGCTGTCGATGTCCCGCAGGATCTCTCCCGTACTGCGCGAGTCCTCCCAGGCCCCCCACACGCCGAACCATTGATCAGTGAGGTGCCTGGTGGCGAGCTTATCCAAAATCGCATCCTTGACCCACTGGGAACGGCTCTTCCCTTCCTCCCCAGCCAGGCGGTCCATTTTTTCCTGAATCTCTTCAGGGACATATATGGCAATCTGACTCATGGTTTCCGACTCCGTCTCCAACCATTTCCGCGTCCACCCGCCTACGGCGGGTACCCGGACTTGGTC
>CAYYFU010000010.1:330-13670 GCA_964471095.1 uncultured Pseudomonadota bacterium | reverse complement strand
GGGCCGACCTCTCCACCACCCGGAGTCAAACCCAGATTCAGTGGGAAAAAGAGGGCTGGACCCTCACCCCTTATTTTCAGTTTCAAAAGCAGCAGTTTTTCGACCCGACGGGAGAGATCGGTTTGGGTTTTCAAGACAACGATGATGACACCTATGCCTTTGGCGCCAACAGCTCCGCTTCTTTTTTGCTCGGGAGTCTGCAAAGATTGACCGTTGCCCTCGGCTATCGTGGAGAACTCTTTCAACCGGAAAATTTCCTTTCGAACACGACGGTCTCCTCCAGCAACCGCCATCAGGGATCGATCGGCCTGGAGGATGAGATTGCGTTGGGTGGAGGGAAGTGGATTTTGAACCCCTCGCTCCGCTCCGAACATCTGGTCAATGAATTTTCCGGTCGGACGAATGAACTCCACCCGGTGAGCGGGAAACTGGGATTGAGGTTTCAGCCAACCGAGTCGCTCCGCCTTTCGACCAATGGATCACGGGCGTACCGACTCCCGCATTTTTCGGAACTGTTTGGGGATCGGGGGACATTGATCGGCAATCCGGATCTCGACCCGGAAAAGGGGTGGAATTTTGATGTCGGAACCGAGTTCAAGGTCGGGACGGTCCAGGCCAAGGCGGTCTATTTTCTAAATCATGTGGAAGATCTGATCCAGTTTCTCCAAACCTCCCAATTCACCGCCCAGGCCCAGAACCTCCAGTCGGCGCGGATCCAGGGGACCGAGCTTTCATTAAAAATCCCGGTCTGGGAGATTGCGGAATGGGACAACCTTTATACCTTTCAGTGGGCGAAGGATACGAGCGGGGTCCCCGGAACCGACGGAAAGTTCCTGCCCGGACGACCGCGTCACCAGGCGACCACCCGCTGGACCTTTCTGCACCGCTGGGGGCGTCTGTTCAGCGATTTGACCTACCTGGATGGAAACTTTCTCGATTCCCAGAACATTCTTCAGGTGAACAACCGGATTTTGTTGGGCAGCGGTCTGACCTTCACCGCGATCAAGCGTTTCACGATCGGTGCCGAGGCCAAAAATCTCTTGAACGACCGAGTCGTCGATGTGGTCGGTTTTCCGCTCCCCGGAAGGAGTTATTATGGAAAATTGGAAATTTCTATTTAGCTTTTTCTTTTTAACATTTTTTCTTGGTTGCGGCGAGTTAACCACGGAGGTCACTCCACCGGCCCCTGCAGAAAACGAACCGGCGGAGGAGGCGACCGTTGCCACCGACCCCAACCATCCGACCGGCAACACGGCCATCGTTCTCGGGGCAAATTTCACCGACCCGATCGGAACGGTCAATACGTTGACGATCGACCCCCCACGCACCGCCCAGACCAATCTGGCCACCACCCACAGCGACGCGATGGTTCGCTCTTTTGGAAACAGGGTTTATGTGATTAACCGGCTCGGGGCCGATAACATCCAGGTGATCGACCCGACCGATTTTTCCACGCTGTATCAATTTTCCACCGGCAACGGCACAAACCCCCAGGATATTTTTGTCCCCTCCCCCACCAAGGCGTACGTGACACTCTATCAACCGGAGGACAACCGTTCGCCAAACATGACGGTAGATGACCTGCTCGTCTTTGACCCAACGACGGGTCACATTTTACAGACGATCGATCTGACCCCCTACACCCGAAACGACGGGGACCGATTCGCCCGTGCCTCCTCAATGCTGTTGATCGGCGATTACCTCTATATCGCCGTGCAGGACATGCCGGGGGACCTCTCCAAACCACCGGACCAACCGGGAAAGCTGGTCCGGCTTGATACCCGGACGGACCAGATCGACCATGCGCTCGTGTTGACCGGTTACGATCCGTTCACGATGACCACTTCACCGGAAACCGGAAAAATCTACCTCGGTTGCGCCGACTTCTTTGACCTGAATTCCCCTTATGGAGGGATCGAGGTCGTGGATCCCACGACGATGCGTTCCGAGGGGATCTATCTGGATGACGCGGTACTGGGGGGGTGGATCGGTGATCTCGATGTTTCGGGAAACAAGGGGTATGTCGTGTTGGGTCTGCCTGATTTCTCGGAAAACCGGGTTGTCCGATTTTCGCTCGATCCTTCCGCGCCGGAAATCACGATCCTCTATCGTTCACCCGGTTATCTCCAGGATATCGCGATCGACGAAAACGGACTGCTGTTGATCGGCGAGCGGGACCCGAACAGAAACGGGGTCGTCTTTCTGGATCCCGCCAGCGGGGCGGTAATCGACGGACCGATCAACCTCGGTTCTCCCCCTGCCTCGATCACCTTTGTGGAAAGGTAAAATGCGTTCGCTCCTCCTGCTGATGTTGGTTTCACTCACCGGTTGCTCCGAGGAGGTCTTCACACCAGAGCCCCGGTTCTCCCCAGATCCCTCCGCGGAAACCGATACGATCGTTCCGACCAGGCCGTCTCTCGTCGTCACCCCCCCGTATCTGGCCCTTGCCCAACCAGGGAAACAATCCTCTCTCGCGACAGAGAGTTCCGATGCATCGATGGAAATCGTCTGGCTCTCTGAAAACCGGAGGATCGCAACCGTCGATGCAGCGGGGGTGGTCACGGCAATCGCCCCCGGGACCACCAAGATCTGGGCGGTCGGAGAGCGGTTGGCGGCGTATTGTTATCTCGTCGTCCGAACCCCTCCCCCCCCGACTCCTTCGCCGCCAACCGCTCCCGAGGAGACCGAAGCATCTCCCTCTCCAGAACCGATTGTCTGTGATCCGCTGGGGGATAAAGACGATCCGTTTGCCGACCGGGTCGTCTCTTATGAGGTGGGAGAACGGGGCGGCTTTCACGAGGAGTCCCTGCCGGAGATCGTCCTCGGCCCACCCCATGGCGCCGGCAACGGCCCCGGCGGTCTCGATGTCTTCTCGCTCGGTGAGGAGGGGGAAATTATCCTCGAATTCATCGACTACCTCCCTTGTGACGGACCGGGCCCTGATCTGATCGTCTTTGAAAATACGTGGGGGAATTTTTTTGAGCCGGCAATCGTCTCGGTTTCTGATGATGGAGAGACCTGGCATCCATTCCCCTGCGAGGAGATCGCACCCAGTTTTACCGGTTGCGCCGGATTGACCCCGGTCTATGCCGATCCGGACGAAAACGAGATCGATCCGACCGAGCCGGCCACCGCCGGCGGGGATTCGTTCGACCTCGCCACGGTGGAACTTTCCCAGGCCCGTTTTATCAAGATCACCGACATCAACAGTTGTGATGTCTATCATGACATGGCCCATTGTACGGATGGATTTACCCCGGGGATTCTGGGGTTTGATCTGGACGCCGTCTCGGTCGTGAATGGGAAATACCCTTAATATTGATTGAAATTTAAGAAGGTTGGAGATAAAAGGCGGATCAAATTCTTAACCCAAGGAGAAGATTATGAAATCACGGCTCTTGACCTTGACCCTGATGATTGCCCTGGCCGCCTTGTCGCGAATCCTGCCGCACCCCTCCAACTTTGCCCCGATCACCGGGATCGCGCTGTTGGCCGGCACTTACTTTAGCGACAAGCGACTCGCCTTTCTGGTCCCGTTGCTTGCGATGTTGTTGAGTGATTGGATGATCGGGTTTCATGGCCTTGTTCCATTGACCTACGCGAGCTTTGCGCTGATTGTCCTGTTAGGGTTCCGGTTGCGGGAAAAATTTTCCGTTTCCCGACTGGCGGGGACAACGTTGGCCAGTTCGCTGCTCTACTTTGTGATCACTAACCTCGGTGTCTGGGCGTTTGAATCCCTTTACCCGAAAACGCTGGCCGGTCTGGTCACCTGCTTCATTGCCGCTCTGCCGTTCTTAAACAATACGTTGGCAGGGGACGCCTTTTATACCGTAATCCTGTTCGGCGGATTCTCGCTCGCGACACGAATGGTGCCGGCGTTACGACAGACCGCCTCTTCTTAAAATGCCTTCGGGGCGATTGGTTTTATTCTTAGCTCTTTCGTCCCTCTTCCACCTCCTGCTGGTCGGTCTATTGATCGGAATCCCTTTTGGGGGGCGACTCCCCTTGGCCGGCGGGGATGATTCAGTGGTGGTTGAAATTTCTACCTCCCCCCACCCCCTCCTTACCAAAGAGGGGGAGAGTCTTCACACCCTCCCTTTTGTAAGGGGAGGGTTGGGGTGGGGTAAGAGCAGCGACCTCAAAGGACCCGGTTCGGGACCGGTCGGAACAGACCCGTTGCTGGCGGAAATCCGCCGCCGGATCGAGCGGGCCAAGCGGTACCCCTACTTTGCGGAACGGGAGAGTCTGGAGGGAAAGGTGGTATTGGGGTTTCGGATTAACGCGGCGGGGGAGCCGGAGTCGATCGAGGTTGAAGCGGGCTCCGGCATTAAACTCCTCGATGACGAGGCGGTCGCCACCCTCCGACGCGCCGCCCCGTATCCTGTTTATAAAAACAAACTCTCCGTCTCCCTCTTTTACTCGGCCAGGATTTCCCCATGAACAGACCGATTTTGTTTCTTTTCCTGACCTGCCTGCCGGTCGTATCCACGGCCGCCGACAGCCGCCCCCTTGCCCCGGTCCGAACAATCGAGGATTTTTCCACCCAGGAGCCGGGAAAGTTCCCGGGCCAGTTTCGAACCCTCCCGTTTCAGCGTCACAAGGCCTCCCAGGTGTATCGGGTAAAACAGGAAGGCTCGAATCGTTATCTGGCGGCCGAGGACCGGAACGACCTCTCCGTGCAAATTTTCCGGAAATTCTACTGGGAGACAGCCGACACCCCGATCCTCAAGTGGCGCTGGCGGGCGCGGATCCATCCGGCGGGGGCCGATGAATCAAACCCGGCGACCAATGACAGCGCCTGCGGCATTTACGTGGTGTTCGGCGGGTATACCGGAAAATCGGTCAAATATATCTGGAGTGCCCGCCAGCCGTTAGGGAAAGAGATTTCCAAGAAGAGGGGACGGTCGTTTTCGGTGGTCACCAGTTCAGGACCCGCGGGGATCTGGAAAGAGGTCTCCACCGATGTGCGGGAGGATTACCATCGACTTTTTGGGGAAGAACCGAAGCAGGATCCGATCGGCGTTGGGTTCTTGACCGACGGCAACGCCACCCATACCCCGGCCGCGTGCGATTATGACGACTTCCGGGTCATTGCACGTTAGTGTTTCGACCCCGCTTAAGCACAAGTTTTTTCCTTTAGTTCTGGAGGATAGGGGTGTAAAAGGAGATTGGTGTTAAGAAAGACGGGAATCCAGGCCCTTTGTGATCAACCCTGGGGGGCCCATATCTGTCATCTTTACTCTACCCCAGCGGATCTGACCGAGATCCTCGTTCCCTATTTCGCCGCCGGCCTGGAGCAAAACGAGTCGTGTCTTTGGGTCACCTCAGACCCGCTGGAAAAGGCGGAGGCGGAAGCAGCCTTACGCCAAACCGGGCCGCAGCGGGACAAGGGACAGATCCAGTTCACCTCCTATCGCGAATGGTATTTGGACGATGGTCGATTTGATGCGTTGCAGATCGCCGAGAAATGGATGTTTGCCCTGCACCGCGCCCTGGCTCAGGGGTACGAGGGGCTCCGCATCACCGGAAATCTATCCTGGCTTGATCAAACTACCTGGAGGGACTTTGCCGAATATGAAAAAAAGATCAACCAGTCGCTCCGTAACTGCCAGATGATCGCCATCTGCAGTTATCCGCTGGAGAAATTTTCCGGCCTCGATCTCCTGACCGCCGTCGAGAATCACCAGCTCACCCTCACCAAGGAAAATCACTCCTGGAAGTTGTTGAGTTAACCAACTATCCCTTAACGACTCCCATGTGATTATGATGATTTCAAGGTATCAGTAGATGTCGAAGGAGAGGCGAAATAGCCAGCTCTGCATGGCCCGGGGGGCAAGGATGCTTTCTGAGCGATTGAGCTGTTGGGTCAGCCAGACTGCGTCGAGATTGATCCACTCATAGACCCGAACCCCGGCCACCACCCCCTGCGGAAAGGAGTGATAGAGGCCGACCTTTTTGACGATCCGACACTCGGCCGCCTCGGTCCCCTTGTTCGGATTCTCGATCACGTCTCCCGTTTCGATATCGCAGGGGTCCCCGATGATCTCCTCCCCCTCCGGTGTCAGGTCGGTGTTGAACCGGCCCGCCTCGAATCCGGAAACATAGAGCGCCTTGAGGTCGAGCACCCCGTCGATCGCCCCGTATTGGATGCCGCCGGTCAAAAAGGCGGCCAGCGAAAGGGAATCGACATCCCCAAGCTTTTCGGGCCCTCCCTTGAGCGACCCCTCGCTCCCGACCACCTGCGTCTGGAGGCCGAAATAAACGTAGGGGAATCTCCGTAGGATCGGGATCTTATTGAGATCAACCGGCCAGAGCCCTTCCAACGTCAGCCCCTTGCGGGACATTTCCCAGGAGGCCGGATCCACCTGGATGCCGTCCCCGCTTGAGGCCGTGCCCATGAGAATCCCGCCGCGGAGACCCCCGCGGAGGGGGGATACGAAGTCGTTCGACATGGCGTACCCCTTCTCGGCGAGGTGTTAAAAAGGTTGCGTAAAAATTGGAGACGGACAAATTCCTTCATCCCTTAATGACCCCCACGGGATGAAGTTTAGCGACCTTGGTGGCCAGACCGGCCCCGGCGACGACCTCCACCACATCCGCCACATCTTTATAAGCCTCCGGGATCTCCTCCAAAACCCCGTCCAGCGTCGCCGAGCGGACGATGATCCCTTTGGCCGCCAGTTCCTCGTAGATCCGGCGTCCTCGCGCTGTTTTTTTTGCCTTGATCCGGCTCATCATTCGCCCTGCCCCATGACAGCAACTCCCGAAGGTCTTTTCAAAAGCGGTGCCCGTTCCTGAGCAGATAAACGAATAGCGCCCCATGTCTCCCGGGATCAACACCGGCTGGCCGAAATCCCGATAGACCGCCGGGAGATCGGGATGACCGGGGGGAAAGGCGCGGGTCGCCCCTTTCCGATGGACGCACAGTCTGCGACTGGTTCCATCCACAACATGCTCTTCGAACTTTGCGATATTATGGGCAATGTCGTAGATGATTCTCATCCCGAGTTCCTGCGCCGATTGACCGAATAACTGTTCGAACGACTCCCGGACCGAGTGGGCCATCAGTTGACGGTTGCAAAAGGCAAAGTTGGCCGCCGCTGCCATGGCACCAAGATAATTTTTCGCCTCCGGAGACGACAGCGGGGCACAGCAGAGCTGCCGGTCGGCCAGTTCAATCCCGTATTTTTGCGAAGCCTTCAGCATCACCTCCAGGGAATCATCGCAGACCTGATAACCCAACCCACGAGAACCGGAGTGGATATGGACACAAATCTGGTTCGGAAATAACCCAAACGCCTCCGCCCGTTTTGCGTCGTAAATCTCTTCAACAAATTCGACCTCAATAAAGTGGTTGCCTGAGCCGAGCGTGCCCAGCTGGCTCTTCCCCCGCTCGATCGCCCGGTCCGAGACTGCGCCGGGATCAGCCCCGGGGATTGTCCCTTCTGATTCGATCCGTTCCAGATCCTCCGGCCAGCCGTAGCCGCTCTCGACCCCCCACTTCGCCCCTTTTTTCAAGACCTGTTTGACCTCTTGAGGATTGAGCTTCAGATCCTTGCGGTGGGCCCCGACCCCGGAGGGGATGTTGCGATAGAGCGCCTCGACCAGTTCCTTGATTCGCGGGATCACCTCCGACTTTTCGAGATCGGTCCGCAGGAGCCGGACGCCGCAGTTCACATCATACCCGACCCCGCCGGGGCTCACCACCCCGTCGTCGGGATCAAACGCGGCAACGCCCCCGATCGGGAATCCGTACCCCCAATGAATGTCGGGCATGGCATAGGAGGCGTTCACGATCCCCGGCAAGGTCGCGACATTGATCACTTGCTGGATCGACGGGTCTCCCCGAATCGATTCCATCAACTTTTCATTCGCAAAGATAATCCCATCGACCCGCATCTTTCCGTGCCGGGGGACGCGCCAGGTAAAATCATCGAGTTTTTCTACCCGAAAATCAGACATCCAAAATCACCTCCGCAATCCACCGCTCTCTCTTTTTCTCCACCTTCAGGCCGTGATACGTCACCGCCTTGAGCTCCGTCTTCAAATCCTGCCCCTTCCACCCCTCTCCCCACAACCGGCCGACCAGGATTTTATCGGTGAGACGCTGGACCACAAGGCGTCGGGTCAGAAATTTTTTGGCATCAAACAGAAACAACACCTCTCGCATCAGTTGGAGGACCATCTCATCCGGATCGGCAACGACGAGCCGAACCCGACGGGAATGGAGTGATTTTACTTTTTTTGCGTCGGTCAGGGTATCGGTCACGGCAAAGACGGCGTTTTGGAGGAGCTGGCGGTAGGTCTTGCCAAAGATCCGGAGGCGGATATCGGCGGTATGCTCGAGGGCCCGGTACGGCCTCCTCACCGTTGACTGCCGGCGTCCCTTCGCAAAATTTCTAACTTTTCGGCCCACTCCCGATCCTCCCCCAGCAGCGCCTCCGCCTTTTCCAAAAAATCTCCGACCGATTCATAGTCACCGGTGCGATACTTGACGAGCGCCAGATAGTAGAAGGCGACCCCATTCGTGGGATCCACATTCGCCGCCTCCTGAAACCGGTCGGCCGCCTGATCGAAGAGCCCCTGTTCCAGAAAACCTTTGCCGGTTTCAATCATCGCATGGGAGGCCTGCCGCTCCGGCCCCGGCTTCGGCTGTGAGACCGGGGCACGACGGACATGACCGGCACAGGAGACCAAGGATATCGCCAACAGGAGGGGGAGTATTTTTATCAAGGGTGACATTTTCCCTTCGGCTCCGTTCCGCGGATAAAGAGTTCTTCAAAACTCTCCCCACAACGCCGGTCGGCCAATTTTCCGCTCTTCCGATCTATTTTGACAAGAAGGATCTTGTCCGTCGCAAGGAAATCATCCGCCGCCGGGACCGGAGCGGCCCGTTTCATAAATTCCGACCAGATCGGCAATCCGCCGGAGGCCCCGGAAAGACCGGTCTCGGTCCCGTCATCATAACCAACCCAGCTGAGCGCCAACAGCTCCGGGGTGTATCCGACAAACCAGCTGTCCCGATAATCCGAGGTCGTCCCGGTCTTCCCGGCCCCCAACCGGTCATAGCCGTAGGCGCGGGCGGCGGTTGCGGTCCCCCGTTCCACCACCCCCTTGAGCAGGCTGTTCATCAGGTAGGCCACCGAATGGGGAATCACCCGATTCATCTTAAAACTCTTTTTTTCCAAAACGACGTTGTCCCGCGTCACCACACTGGTAAAGGCGATCGGCTCGGAACGGATCCCGTTATTCGGGAAAATCGTGTAGGCGCGAGCCAGTTCCAGCGGCACCACCTCAAACGACCCCAAGGCGAGCGAGGGATAGGGGTCCAAAGGGCTGTCGATCCCCGCCTTTCGCGCCATCGCGACGATCTTTTCCAAGCCAACCTCGATCGCCAGTCTGGCCGTGGCCAGATTGTAGCTTTGTTCGAGCGCCTCACGGAGCGGGATCATTCCATGCTCTTTTTCGTCGTAATTTTTTGGCTCCCATTTTTCGCCGCCTGATTCCATCGAGAAAGACTTGTCTTCCAGGGGCGTTGCTAAAGTCCACTCCCCCTCTTCGGCAAGCGCCGTCAAATAGACAAACGGTTTGAAGGCCGATCCCGGCTGACGGTGCGCCATGGAGAGATGGTCAAACTGACTCTCCTGATAATTCCTGCCCCCGACATAGGCACGGAGATAACCGGTCTGCGGCTGCAGGGCGATCAGGGCCCCCTCCAGTCGCTTCCCCTCTGCCTTTACTTTCTTGAGGGGGGGGCGATCCCGCTCCAGACGATCCAGCCAGGAGTTCAACACCGCCTCCGCAATCTCCTGCGCCTCGCTGTCCAAGGTGGTAAAAATCCGGAGGCCCTCCTTGGACAAGATGTCGCCGTAATTTTCCTGTAATTGCGTCTTTAGGAATTCCACAAAGAAGGGGGCCCCCAGCGGGGAACGAGAGGAGGGGGGGGCCACAATAATCTTCTCCTGCTTCGCCCGTTGAAACTCCTGTTTCGTAATCATCTCCTTATCCAGCATCGTCTTCAGGACAAAATTTCTCCGGTCATAGGCGGAGGTCCTGTTGTTCAACGGATTGTATTCGCCTGGGGCCCGGATCATTCCGGCCAGCAGGGCTGATTCGGCGAGGGTCAACTGACTGGCGCTCTTGGAAAAATAAAGCCGGGCCGCCTCTTCAATCCCGGTCACCGAGACCGGCCCCCGCTGACCAAAGTAGATTTCATTGAGGTAGGCCTCCAGGATCTCCTCCTTGGAATAACGGCGCTCGAGCAGGATCGCCATCCAGAATTCGTTGAATTTCCGAAAAATCGATTTTTTCGGCGACAAAAAATAGTTTTTGACCAGCTGTTGGGTTAATGTGCTTCCCCCCTGTACAAATTTGAATTGGAGCAGATCGGTCAACAACGCCCGCACGATGGCGATCGGGTCGACACCAAAATGGGAGTAAAAACGTTCATCTTCGATGGCGATCACCGCCTTGGTCAATTCCTCGGGGATCTGGTCCAGCGAGATCACCGTCCGATCCTCCATCTTTTCATCAAAGATCGAGGCGACCAGCTCCGGTTCCAATTTCATCGAAGACAACTTCTGGTCCGACTCCAGGTTTTCCAGGGCGATCAATTCCCCCTCTTTAAAACGGAGTTTCGCCCGAAACCCGGCGAACTCCTCGGCGGGGTAGGAAAAGTTATGCAGATAAACGTTTAACTCCGATCCCTGACGGTAAAACTCTCCCGGATTTCGGACCGGTTGATAAACCCGCTTGTAGGCCAAACGGCCAAGCTTTCTCTCCACCTGGAGGGAGGAGACCTTACGGCCGGGAAAGAGGTAATAACTGTCGGAATAGATCCGGGAGGGGAGGTTCCAGCGGTGCGCCTCAAATTTGGTCCGGATCTTCAGGTCGAGGTAGAAAAGGGTGAGGCCACCGACCGCAACACCGATCAGCAACAGTTTGATCCAGAACCAGAGATGACCTTGTCGCTTGCCCATCGGAAGGCTTATGACGGAAAAAAGGCGGGATTTCCATTAAATAGAAGCAACTTGAGGACGTTATCAAAACGATAATCAAAACGATAAACGGTATCAAAATGATAATAACATCCTACGGGACATTTATAAAAAAACTAAATGATTTCAAGTTGTTACAATAATTCTTTGGCCAAAAACGTGGCACAACGATTGCAGATTAAACCTGATGCGATGCGTCCTGCCTTAAAAAAGGGGCTCTGGATCCTGTTGATCCTGCTCCCGCTGGCCGGTTCCGGTTGCAAGGGGTGCGGCTGCGGGACGAGTGTCGAGACGGGGGATGATCTCCTCTCCGAGGGAGAGGGGATCGAGTCCGGGGTCAGCCCCCCCGTCCAACCGTCAGCCCCATCCCCAACGGCCCCGGTGGAAGGCATCAGTGCCCCGGGTCAAGATACCGATGGCGATGGTTGCCCGGATTCAGCCGATGCGTTCCCCAGGGATCCCGCAGATTGCGAGGACCGGGACAGTGATCTCATCGGCGACAAGAAGGACAATTGTATCGACATTGCCAACACGGATCAACATAACGCCGACGGTGATGAGCTGGGAGATGCCTGTGACGAGGATGACGACAACGATGGCCTCTCTGATGATGCAGACAATTGTCCCCTGGTTGCCAATGCCCCCTCCGGGACGCCGCCCGTTCAGGCCGACAGTGATTTTGATGGAATCGGGGATCTTTGTGACTCGGATGTCGATGGGGATGGTTGGTGCAACGCCTTGAACGACACCCTCGATTGTTCCCTGAACGCCGGTCGGCCTGATAATTGCCCCACCGTTGCCAACGTCGATCAACTCGACTGGAACAGTGATGGGATCGGCAACGCCTGCCAGGCCACGACGGCCGATACCGATGGGGATGGTTGCGCGGATGTGCTGCAAGATTCGTTTGACGTGGATGGGGACGGCATTCCGGCGAGCCAGGATTCCCATCTCTGGAAGACGGAACTGGATCCGGAGACCGGAGAAAACCTGTTGGGCGACCGAAATGACTGCTGGTGGGTTTCTCGAGCGCCGGGCGAGTGCCAGACGATGGGAGATCCGACCGCCGTCACGGAGACGGACTTGGCGGGGGCCCTGAATAAGGGTGATTTTGACAAGCCGTTTTGCAGTATTCAGAAGGCGGTCGATTTTGCGGCGGCACCCTTCACCCCTGCCACGCGACGGCGGATCTGCATCGTGGCCGCGCTCAGTGGCTATCGGGAAAACCTCGTCATCCCCGCCGTTCCTGCCATCAAGGTTTACGGCGGTTTCAGTCATCTGGAATCTCTCTCCCTCCCCTGCAGCGGAGGCACAATGACGGTCCAGACCCGGGATCATCGCTTTGAGTTGAATGACCCCGCCTTCCTCGTCAGTCTCACCGCTCCCTCGGGACCCGCCCCGGATCCTGCGATCACCATTTCCGAGGGAACAACGCGGGAGACCCAGATCGTCGGGCTATCGATCTCCGCGGCGATCTCCAGTGCCGGCTCGAGTTACGGGATTGGAATTTTAAACGGCTCGCCCACCCTGCGGAGAAATATGATCTCGGGAGGCCCGTTTGACGGAACCGCGGCAACCGCCGCCGATCGGGCCAGCCAGTCGTCTTACGGCATTTTTATTTACGGCAACTCCAACGGAACCATCGATCCACTGATCGAGCGGAATCGGATCTTTGGCGGGTATGCAAAGGAGGGGGCCGCCGGAATTGTTTCTTATTTCCTCGATTCGGCACAGCTGAAGGGAACGCTTCAACAAAACATCATCCGGGGAGGGGTTCTGTACCCGGTTGACGTCGACACGGAGGCGAACATCACCGGCATGATCGTTGTAAACCTGTCAAAATCCTCAACGGAGATGATGATCAAGGAAAATTTCATCTCCGGCAGTCCCCAATTGCAAGGAGGTTATCCTGGGACCCTTGCGAACCTCCAAGTGGGGGGGATGGATGTGGCGCAGGGATCGCGAACCCTCTCTTTTGTCCCGATGAAGGTGACACTGGAAAAAAACGAGATCTCCAGTGGGTCTTTATCGCCCCTGCCGGGCGGAGTCCCCACTTACTTTTTTGGTGTTCGAGGATATTCATTTGGAGCGGGAGGGGGATCCCCTTTTAACGGGGATCTTCGACTTTCCCTCAAAGAGAATAATATCTCGGCAGGACCGGCTCGGTACGCGTTCGGCGTCAACCTTTTTCAGTCTCGGTTTGACGCCGCTTCACCGGTTGCCAAGGCCAAACTCTTTGCGATCGGGAATAAGATCAGCGTGTTGGGAAAAAACATCAAATTCGCGGCGGGGATCGTGCCGGGCCGACCTGTTTTAGATTTGATCGGCTTTCCTCCCGAACAT
>CAYYFU010000010.1:0-320 GCA_964471095.1 uncultured Pseudomonadota bacterium | reverse complement strand
ACCGGGACGGGAGCACGGGGTGTGAGTGGGGGGGTCTTCATTCCCGGTGCCGGTAACGGTGAAGGGAGTCTCCAAAAAACCTATCTCCTCTCCAACCATATTGTCGGGGGGAGCCTCGCCACCTCGTCCATCTGGACTCGGGGGGTCAGCCTGCTCCGCACCTCCAGTGCGATGAACGGCCTCTATCTGCTCCTGAACAACACGATCGACACCGGGAAATGCACCACAACCGGCGGTAGCGGCTCCGGCCGGGGGGAGGTGGTCACCCCCACGACACCGGCGGCTGCGATCCTGGAAAAAAACCCGATCACCCGCAGCGC
>CAYYFU010000009.1:0-13679 GCA_964471095.1 uncultured Pseudomonadota bacterium | reverse complement strand
CGTCATCACGGAATTTGTTTCCCTGTTTGACCCCGACATTCTCCTCCAGCTCCGGAAAGACTTCCTTCAGCAGGCCGGTCTTTTGCATCAGAATAAAACCCTGAGACGGTTGGGGGGCGGTCATCAGCTTGCGGATCTCCTCGGCGATCCTTTCCGCAGAAACGGTCCGGATCAGGGCGGCATGCTGGCCCATCGCCTGATAAGTTTTTTCCTCCACCTGGAGACGGAACCGCGCGGAAAATTGAACCGCCCGGAGAAGTCGCAGCGGATCCTCTTCAAATGATTTTTCGGAAACCATCCGCAACAGCTTTTTTTCCAAATCCTGGCGGCCCTGAAACGGATCGACCAATTGCCCGGTGGTGACCTCCCGGGCCATCGCGTTGACGGTGAAATCGCGGCGCGAGAGATCGACCTCGACGGGAAGCGCCGGATCAAAATCGACCTCAAAATCCCGGTGACCAACGCCGGTTGAGACCTCTTTCCTCGGAAGGGCGATGTCGAATTCCTCTTCGCCACCGCACGGCCGGAACTTGATCACGCCGAAACTTTTTCCTACCGTGAAAACTTCCCCGAGCGGCCGGAGTCCCTCGAGGATCTTCGGAAGCGGGAGTTTCGTGACAAGGAGGTCAATGTCTTTATGGGGGAGGCCGAGCAGGCGATCCCGCACCGTCCCCCCCACTTCATAGACCTCTCCTCCTGCGTTACGAAGAGCCTCGATAAAATTCGACGTCAGTTTTTTCACGGAATTTATCTATCCACCGGGACAGCCAGAGACCGGGCGGGATCTTTTTTGCCGATAATTTCTCCCATTCCTGCTCCCAGGGGGAGAACGACGCCTCCGCCAGCCGGTCCAACCATTCCCGGGCCAGATCCTTGCGGATCAACATTTCCAGCTCTTCCCCCGTTTCTTGTTGGTGTGCAAGCCGGATCTGACGATAGCGGAGCAGATCAAAGGAACCTCCCGAAGAAAAAACAGGCATTGCCTGGATTCGCCGGACGACCGCCTGGTCCGATAAATGAATTCCCAGGGAGCCGGCAAAAAGGTAGGCGACATCCTGTTGGACCCATTGGTTCAAAAGGTGGCCTTCCAGAAGTTTTCGAATATGTTCATCCACCCCTTCGTCTAAATTTTGCTCGATCTCCCTCGCCAAACGCCGGCGAGGAATCAACAAATCATCCACCTTGGCGGCCCAGCGGTCCCCCTCGAGACTCCGTTCCCGGAATTCTGTGTAACCAAAAAAAAGCGCAAAGCTGGCGACGATCAGTCCCAAGATTGTCTTGATCAACCAGGAGCGGGCGTGGGTGCGAAGCAGGTCCAGCATCCGGTTGCAGTGCCCGAAAGGTATTGAAAAATCAACAATTTTATTGCCAACCGCCGGAGCGGGTGATAGGCAGAAAAGATGATTTTGGACCCCTTGTTGGGGCTTTTTTCAAACGATCTCGCGATTGATCTCGGCACGGCGAATACCCTGGTTTATGCCAAGGGGAAAGGGATCATCGCCTTTGAACCGTCCGTGGTCGCGGTCCAGAAGGATGGGCGGGGGATCAAGCGGGTCCTGGCGGTCGGCAAGGAGGCGAAAGAGATGCTGGGGCGAACCCCCGGCACGATTGAAGCGATCCGTCCGATGAAAGAAGGGGTGATTGCCGATTTTGAGGTGGCGGAGGCGATGCTCCGTTATTTCATCCGCAAGGCGCACAACCGAAAGACACTGATTCGACCCCGGATCATCATCTGTGTCCCCTCCGGTATCACGGAGGTGGAAAAACGGGCGGTTCGGGAATCGGCCGAATCAGCCGGTGCGCGCGAGGTTTATCTCATTGAGGAGCCGATGGCCGCCTCCATCGGGGCGGGGCTGCCGATTACCGAACCGTCCGGCAATATGATTGTCGATATCGGCGGCGGCACGACCGAGGTGGCGGTCATCTCATTGGCCGGGATTGTCTTCAGCCGGTCGCTGCGGATTGCGGGAGATAAATTGGATGAGGCGATCATTCAATATTTAAAGCGCAAATACAATCTGCTGATCGGAGAGAGAACGGCGGAACAGATTAAAATCAATATCGGTACCGCCTATCCGGAAAGTGAAGTGCGAACGATGGAGGTCAAGGGGCGGGATCTGGTCGCGGGGGTGCCGAAGACCTTGGAGATCAACTCGGAGGAAATTCGAGAGGCGATTCAGGAACCGATCAACGCGATTGTGGAAACGGTCAAATTGGCCCTGGAAAGGACCCCGCCTGAGCTTTCCGCCGACATTGTGGATCGGGGGATCTTTCTGGCCGGTGGCGGGGCGTTGTTGCGGAATTTGGATCTCCTGCTGCGGGAGGAGACCGGTCTTCCGGTCATGGTGGCGGAAGATCCAATGACCTGTGTGGTGCGGGGGACCGGGATGGCCCTGGATCAACTCGATACCTTGCGCGGCATCACGATTACCTGATCCCCAAAAATAGATGCGGGGGAACTTTCGTAAAATTCTGTTGGCGGGGCTGCTGCTTTCCCTCCCGGTGCTGCTTTATCTTGCCGGAACCGGGTGGCAAGCCAAGCCTCCTCTCTCCTGGTATTCCCGGACCGTCTGGGTTTTAACCGCCCCGCTGATTCGGGGAATTCGATCGGTTGAAGAGGGGCTCTCCGGCTCCTGGCGGCATTATATTTTTTTGGTTCGAACGGAGGCCCGGAATCAACAACTCAACAGAAATCTTCAGAAGCTCGAGTTGGAGAAAACCTTTTGGGAATCGGTGGCCAACGAAAACAAACGTTTGACCTCTCTCTTGGATTTCAAGGCAAGACTTCCGTTCGAGACCCTCGCCGCCCGAATCCTTTCCTATCCCCCCTTGGATGATTTTCGACAAATGGTTGTCGATCGAGGACGGGCGGATGGTGTTGAACGAGGGGCGGTGGTGGTTGTTCCGGAGGGGCTGGTCGGTTGGGTGACATCGGTTCAGGAAAAGGAATCGGTTGTTCTCCTGATCGTTGACCCGACCAGTGTGGTGGAGGGGCGGGTGGTGCGAAGCGGGGCCCGGGGGTTGATCAACGGTCGGGGGATGAACGTTAGCCTGGAGAGAAAGCTCTTCATCGGAGCCCTCGAATATTGGGATCAGTCGCTGGAGGTCGAGGAAGGGGACCGGATTGTGACGTCGGGGCTGGATGGCGTTTTTCCTCCGGACCTTCCGATTGGGACCGTGCGCAATCTCCGCCGTCCCCGCGAGGGACTCTTTCTGGAGGGTGAAGTCATCCCGGCGGTCTCTTTTCAGAAATTGCGAGAGGTTTTGATCGTGAAACGATGAAGCGGCTCATTTTTTTTCTGTTTCTCTTTTTGGTGGGTGCCGCCCTGCAGGGGGGGATCGGTTTTTTCCCTACTTTTTTGGTTCGTTTCGATCTTTTTTTGCTGCTGGTCATTTACGCGGGACTCACCACCCCGCTTTTTCCGGGGGGGATCGGCCTGCTTTTTTTAGCCCTGGCGATGGAGGTGATCGTTGCCCCCCAGGCGGGGACACTCTCGCTCACCTATCTGTTCATTTTTCTGATCCTGCGCATGGCCCATGGCCGGTTTTTTCTCGACGGGGCGGCGGCAAAATGGCTCTGGACTTTCTTGTTGTCACTTCTTCACAAGGCGGTCATCGCCCTGCTCTTGCAACAACCGCTGTTGCTCTGGAGTCTTGTTGATTCTCTGCTGAACGCCAGTCTGGCGGTGCCGGTCTATTCCGGAATCGCTTTCTTGGAAAGAAGGCTCGCGTCAAGGATCGACAGCCATGCTTGATTTTAGTCAAGAAGGAATCCACGAATTAATGCCGCGATTCCGGATCGCTTACCTCGCGATCGGGGCCTTGCTCTTGTTTGTCATTTTTCGACTGGCCTTTCTCCAGGTGATTCGGGGAGATTTTTTCTGGCTTCTTTCCTCGGAGCATGCGGTGAAGGAGATCCGGATCCCGGCCCCACGCGGTATCTTTTATGATCGATCGATGATCCCGTTTGTGGAAAGTCGGCCCTCGTACGACCTGGCCCTCATTCCTCAATATACGGTGGATCGGGAGGCGGTCAAAAGGTCCCTGGCCGCCCTGGCAGGCCTCAAACCGGAGATTTTCGAAGAGACCTGGAAAAAAGCGGCCACTCTTCCTTCGTTTTATCCGATCACGATCCTTTCGGATATCCCCTATGAACTGGCGGCGCGACTCAAGGTGAAAAAAATGATCGCCCAGGGGGAACAGGACCCTTGGGACCTGCGAGGGACGGAAATTCTGGCCCGTCCGTTAAGAAAATACCATTTTGGCACATCGGCGGCCCCGCTGTTTGGTTATTTGGGGGAGATTTCGGAAAAGACGCTGGCGCGGTTTCAGGAAGAGGCCCCCAATCGCTATTTTCCCGGGGATCTGGTGGGGGCCTCCGGCTTGGAGAAATATTGGGAGACCATCCTCAAGGGGCAAGATGGTTATCAGCAGAAGATTGTGGATGCGGCCGGTCGGGAAATTGCCGGCGGGGAGGTCAGTTCTCTTTTGGAGAGTCGATTACCGGAGTCGGGCTCCGGTCTTGTTCTGACGTTGGATCACTCCCTTCAGGTTTTTGCGGAGGAACAGTTTCGCGGCAAGGCGGGGGGGTTGGTTGCCCTGGATGTCCAAAACGGGGATATCCTTGCCTGGGTCAGCCTTCCCACGTTTGATCCGGCCCGGCTGATGGTGAACGTCGATCCGAAATATTGGAACGAGTTGATCACCGATCCGGAAAAGCCTTTTTTGAACAAACCGCTGCAATCCTATCCCCCCGGTTCGACCTTCAAGATTGTGACGGGTCTGGCCGCCTTGGAGGAAAAAGTGGTGACGCCCACCAGTCGGATTCATTGCGTCGGCGGACTTCGGTTTGGGAGCCGCTTTTTTCGTTGTTGGCAAAAATCGGGACATGGGGCGGTCGATTTAACCCGGGCGGTGGTCGAGTCCTGCGACACCTTCTTTTATCAGATGGGGAGTCGTCTCGGTGTTGACCGGATGGCCCACTATGCAACCGGCCTTGGGTTGGGAGAACCGACCGGGATTGATTTACCGGAGGAAAAAGGAGGTCTCATCCCCACCACCGCTTGGAAGCGGCGTCTCTTCAAGGAAGAATGGCAGCCGGGCGAGAACCTCTCGGTCGCCGTCGGGCAGGGGGCCGTACTGGTGACCCCTCTCCAAAACGCGTTGATGGTGGCGGCCGTTGCGAATGAAGGTCGTCGGCTCCAGCCCCGTCTGGTTCAAAAAATCCTGTCGCCCACCGGTGAGGAAAAGAGAATGGAGCCGGAAATTCCGCAGGAAGTGCCGATTTCCGATGAGTCGCTCCGAAGGTTGCGGGAGGCGATGGGGGGGGTGGTTGCCAATCCCGCGGGGACCGCCCATGGAAGTCGTTCCGCGATCGTCTCCATCGGCGGAAAAACGGGCACTGCCCAGGTGATCAGTGAAGAGGGGCGCCAACGGGCCGGCGGCGGAGTTGAACTGCGGGATCATGCCTGGTTTATCGCCTTTGCCCCGGTCGAAAATCCTCGGATTGCGGTTTCTGTTTTGGTGGAACATGGCGGTTTTGGGGCGTCGGCCGCCGCCCCGATCGCCAAGGCAGTGATTGAAAAGTACTTTAATCTGATTGAAACAGATGAGGGTGATCAGGGAGAGAGCGGTATCTCTCCCTGATTAAAGTGAGGAGCCGGCTTTGCCGGGCCGAACGAATGGACAAGAGGCTAAAATCTCATTTTCATTGGCCATTCTTCTGGACCACACTGGCCCTGTTGCTGGTTGGCCTTTTGAATCTCCACAGTGCGACCTATGATCTGTCGCAGGGGGGGGTCTCCTCGCTGGTTTGGTCTCAAGGGATCTCTCTGGTCGTCGGCTTGGTTTTGGGCTTCGGTCTGTTGCTGATTGATTATCGAATTTTTGTGAGACTGGCCTATCCCTTGTATTTTTTCTCCTTGTTGCTCCTTGTGCTCGTTCTTTTTTTTGGGAAAACCGTGGCGGGAAATCGAAGCTGGCTGATTTTGGGTCCGCTCACCTTCCAACCCTCGGAATTTGCCAAGCTGGCTCTCATCCTGATCCTCTCCCGAACTCTTGCCGATTCGCCACCGGCGACAGGGGCCTATCGGTTTTCGGAATTGATCCGTCCGGGCCTGTTGATCGGAATCCCGCTCACCCTCATCATTTTAGGCCGAGACTTGGGATCGGCGGTTTTTTTTCTGGTCGCCTCTTTTTCGATGCTTTTCTTTGCCAAGATTCAGAAAAAAATCTTGATCATCCTGATCGGCATCTCTCTCGTGGGAGGGGCCGTCGCTTACCAGTTTGTCCTTTCTCCCCACCAGCGGACCCGGATTGAGTCCTTCTTAAATCCCGGGGCCGACCCACGCGGGACCGGTTATCACCTCCTGCAATCAAAGATTACCGTCGGTTCCGGCCGAATTTTGGGGAAGGGGTATCTCAAGGGGCTTCATAGCAAGCTCCTTTATTTGCCGGAGAAACACACTGATTTTATCTTTCCCGTCTTAGCCGAGGAATGGGGTTTTGTCGGATCGCTGGTCCTTTTGTCCCTTTATGTTGCCTTGCTTATTTTTGGTCTGGAAATCGCCTCCAAGGCGCGGGAGCGATTCGGGGTCTTTTTAGGTATTGGACTGGTGCTGATTTTTTTCTGGCAGATTGCGATCAATCTGGGGGGGGTTTTGGGCCTGATGCCGTTGACGGGTGTGACGCTCCCGCTTTTATCCTATGGAGGCTCGGCCCTGGTCTCCAATTTACTCGCGATCAGTCTTTTGTTGAATATTTCGATGCGAAGGTTTATGTTCTAGTGCTTTTTAACGGCAACCAAAAGGAGGATTCTCATGAAGCTCAAAGGGATCAGAGTTCTGGTCGGGATGGCGGTCGTTGGGACTGTCCTGTTCGGGGTTTCCGGTAGCGCATTGGCCAAGGGGCCAAGACATTTGCTGGATGGGAAATCGTTTTCCGGCCCGATGACGATCAAGGGGGAAGACAAGGAGATGAAAAACACCTTGAGCTTCCAGGGGGGGCGCCTCCATTCCAGCGCCTGTGAAAAGGTTGGCTTCCGATCCGGAAGCTATACCGCCAAGGAAAAGGGCAAATCGGTTTCTTTCAATTCCGAATACGCCAATGGTCGTGGGGACCGGATGGTCTGGAAGGGGAAGGTCAAGGAAGGAAAACTGACCGCCTCCGCGAAGCTTTATAAAAAAGGGAGCGACAAGGCGAGTCAGAAGTTCTCCTTCAAAGGCTCGCCGTCATCGCAAAAGACGGTAAAGATCGCCAAGGCCAACCCTGACAAGAAAAAGGCGCACCAGAAAGGGAAGAAGGGTAAAAAGGGGAAGAAAAAGAAGCGGTCTTAAACCGCCAGAAATAACAGGAAACTATTTGCTATCCTTCCCGATAATCTGAACATGATTCAGAGTCGGGTCCTGGTTCCACTCATTGTTGGAATCGGCGGCTTCTTAACTGCCTGTGCCCGGAGCCAAAGACAGGAAACACTGCCTCGATCCAAGCCAGCAAGACCTGAAACTCTTCAGACGCCTCAACCAACTGAAATCATTGATGAATTCGGTACAAACTTCCACCTCTTTAAAGAGGTGATCGGAAGACTTTCAGGGAAGGAAATAACCCCCGAAGATCAGGCACGGCTCGCCCTCGGCAAGGCCCTTTCCCGGCATGATGAGGCCTACATGGCCGACCGACTTCGTGCGATCCTCCGCTCCGGGATTGATCGTGCATTGGCCATCTCTCGTGAAAACAGCGCGGAAAATTTTGAGAATGCCCTTTCCCAAGAGTTGCCATTTCTGGTCATTGGACCCGTTTCTTCTTCCCCCTTTGGAAGAATTGACAGGGAATGTACCGACTGTGGTCTGGGGGCTTTTTTTCGTTCCGCCCTGATCTTTAAGGGGTTGGTGCCCGAACCAGACTCCTTCGAAAAACTGATGAATCCCGGGGGATATATCGGCTTTCCAGTATTGAAGCGGAGCACTCAAACAACGGGGTATCGCTATGTTTGGCGGAGTTCACAAGACGGAAGGGAGCTGCTCGTTTTACAAGGGGATGGGGAAAGAGCAACGCTAAGAACAGAACATGGCACTTTGCGCCTGCAGTCGGACTCAGGATTGGCAGGTCTTACCTTATTTTATGAAACTCTCTGGGACGCCATTGTTGCCCAGCATGGAGCCGAGTTTAGTCATAGGCAATTGACCCACCCATCACCACTTTCAGAGATTCTCAATGACACAAAAGCGACCCCCCTCAAGACAGGGCCGGATCTCTCGCTTGAGGAGCGTCACCCCGGAAAGACCACACTCGGTCTTCTCTCGGGAGGACTTCCCTTGGATCAACCGTTTGAGGTCTCCGGCCCCGATCCATCCACCAAGATCACCTTGGCGGACCTCAAGGCGGCTTATCAAAGGAATATCGGTTATTCCGAGGAGGCAGGGATTTACTATATTTATGCAGAACCCCAGAGGCCAAAGGCCTATTTCATGGGGGGTGGGCCGGTGGATCCAGAATATGACTTTGGCTGGGTCCTTGTCTTTTTATGGAAATCATCCACGCCGGAAGAAAGACAAAAACCGTTTCAGGGGAAAGACGGTCGGACCCACACGATCCAAGAGATTGCCGAGGAAACATTTAAACTGGCGGCCCAAAACCCCCATCCTTTTGAAACTGTGGAGGATAATCTCCATATCCCGATGTTTGCGATTCCCTATTTTGCCGAAAGAAGGGATCGAGAAAGTCTGGACGGTCTCAAAAAGATTCTTCTAAAAAAATTAGAGGGTGTTCTGAGTGGCGTCGGATTGATTGAGTATAAATCAAGCGGCGCATTCGGAAGGGTCGGTCATTACACAGAGTGGCTCGGGGAATTGGCCGACTGTCCCCTGGTGACTTGGTTGCCCGAGGATCGGGAAACCATTCAGAGATGGATCCAGGAGATTGCGATCGCCACGCCGCGTGGATTCCCGGAGACGAGCGGCGAAATGGCCCATTTAGTAAAGGGTTTAAAAATGCTGGCAAGAAACCGAGGACGAGTCGGGCTTTAAATACCTCGTTTAATCAGATTTTCCAGCGGGTCTCTTGGGACGGCGCCGATCCTGACATGGGCTAAAGGTTCTTAAGGAATCGGCGGATGTCATCATGATCGCCGACGATAATGAACGTGACGCAATCCCCCTTCAATTCAAAAAGGATCCGGTAGTTGAGACCGACGCGAATCTCCCAAAAACTTCCTCGAAGCCGTCTTAACCCCAAGCCCTGCGGTCGAACGCCTTTGACCAAACAGTCCAGAAAGAGTTCGAGGGCTTCCCGGATGTCGCTTTGAAGAACACTGCCGAGCTTCTTGAATGACCGATCAAACCGGGAAAGATATTCGACCCTCATGACTTCGTCAGCTGACGAAGATGGTTCTTGGATTCTTCGATGGAGTGGCAGGATTTGAACTTTTTGGCAGTCCGTTGCCTTTTAATCCACGCCCGGAGCCGGGCCCAGGGAACCTGCTCCGATTCTTTTCCGGCGACGACGGTAACCAGCATCCTTGTCGCCTCGCGGAGCCGGATTTTCTCCACAAGCCGGATCCGGCCATTTTTAACGACCGCCTCATAAGACTGGTACATAAACCCATTCATAACATATTTCCGGGGGGCCGAAAAGCTGTTTTAGGGGACTTGTTTTAGGGGACTAACCCGCCCGTTTGATCAGGTTTTCCAGTTGGTCGCGGGGGACGGCGCCGACCACCTGATCGACCGGTTTTCCCCCTTTAAAAAGGATCACGGTTGGAATCCCCCGGATCCCAGATTGAGCCGGGGTCTCCGGGTTCGAGTCGACATCCATCTTGAAGACCTCGACCTTGCCGGCGTAACTGTCGGCCAAGGCGTCAATGATCGGGGCCAGTGCCCGGCAGGGGGCACACCAGGTGGCCCAAAAATCAACCAGCGCCGGTTTGCCGTTTCCTAACACCTCTTGGGCAAAATTCTGATCGGTGGCGGTCTTGATATTGGCTGATGCCATGAATTCTTATTAGAATTTGAGGTTTGAAAAGGCAAGGGCTTTTGAAGTACGTTCCCCCGATGCCTTATTTTCCGGTCCATTTGAATCTTCGGGATAAGAAAGTTGTGGTTTTGGGGAAGGGCCCGGAGGTTACCCGAAAGATCCGGAGGCTTGAAGCGGCGGGGGCGGAGATCTGCACCGATTTCAAGGGGGCCTTTCTCGTCATGGTCCTGTCTTCGCAGGCGGCGGTGATCGATCGAGGGTTGAGGGAGGCCCGAAAAGGGAAAATCCTAGTTTATGTGGTGAATCGAGCCGAGCTCTCCGATTTCATCCTGCCGGCCGTGGTGGAGCGCGGTGATCTGGTCATTTCGGTTTCGACCGGCGGCAACTCCCCCGGACTGGCGAGCCTCCTCCGGAAGGGGCTGGAGAAAAGATTTGGGTTCGAGTACAGTCGCCTGACCCGCCTGCTGGGAAAGAAGAGGGAGCTGATCAAGCGGGCGGACCGCTCGACAAAGAGGCGGTTTTTTGCGGAAATGGAGCAACTATTGAGGAGGTATTTTGAATGACGGTGATTATTCATCTGATCTTCGTTTTTTTGGCCTCGGTCTCGTTTGCGATGAGTTTCATTTTCAGTCTTCTTTTTCTCGCCCGGGAGTTTGAACTCAAGAACCACCGGCCGTTGCCCCCCTGGCTTCGGGGAACCCCGCCACTCGAGGTGCTGGACAGCCTTCATTACAAGATCCTGGTGATCGGATTTTTGCTTCTCTCCGTCGGGATCTTGAGCGGGGCTTTTCTCTCCCACCGGAGATTCGGGGTCTTCTTCAGTTTTGATCTGCGCCAGATCGCCTCGCTGGTGACCTGGGGGATTTATGCCGTTTTCTTGAATGTCCGGATCCGTGCCGGTTGGCGGGGACGGCGAGGGATGCTTCTGTCGGTGTTGGGATTTATCACCGTGATGCTGACTTTTTTGGCGACGCATCATCAGGGGGTTTAAATGCATTATCTGGTTGTCGGGCTCTCCCATAAAACCGCCCCGATCGAACTCCGGGAAAAGCTGGCGGTTCCGACGCAACGGATTCGAGAAGTTCTCCCGCTGTTTCTCAAAGGGGAGTCGGTTTCCGAGGCGATGCTGATCTCCACCTGTAACCGGGTCGAATCGTATTTGGTGACATGTGATCTCGAGAGTGGTCGCTCTCATGCCCGGAAGGTGCTCGCCTCCCTCGGGGGGGTGGCGGAGGAGAAATTGAACGGCTCGCTCTACCAAAAGTCGGAGGCCGAGGCGATCGCCCATCTGTTTCGGGTCGCCGCCAGCCTTGACTCAATGGTGGTGGGAGAGCCGCAAATCAGCGGTCAGGTCAAGGAGGCGTATGCCCAGGCGCTCGGGGCCAATGCGACCGGGACTTACTTGAATCGACTGCTCCACCGCACCCTGCAGGTTGCCAAACGGATCCGGAAGGAGACCTCGATCGGGCAGTATCCGGTCTCGATCGCCTATGCGGCGGTCGTCTTGGCCGGCCAGATTTTCGGCAATCTGCGCGAGAAGAGGGTGCTGATTTTGGGGGCCGGGGAAATGGGAGAGCTGGTCGGCCGGCATTTGCGGGAGAAGAAGATCGCTGGGATTTCGATCTTTAACCGAACCCGGTCGAAGGCGGAGGTGTTGGCCCATGAGCTTCAGGGGGAGGTGATTGAGGAGGGGGCGTTGCCGGCGGCGCTTTCCCAGGCCGATATCGTGGTCTCCTCGATCGGGGGGGAACAGCCGCTGATTTCCCGTTCCGGGGTGGAGGAGGCGGTAAACCGGCGCAAGGGGCAGTCGATGTTCCTGATCGATCTCTCGGTCCCGCGCAGCATCGAGCCGGAGGCGAATCGGGTCGCTAACGTTTATCTCTACAACGTTGACGATCTGAAAAAGATCGTGGAGGCGAATCGAGGGGAGCGGGAACGGGAAGCGGGGAAGGCGGAAGAGATCATCCACAAGGAGGTGGGCCTCTTTATCAAGAGTTTGAGGGAGATTGAACTGGCCCCGACCCTTCAGGGATTGACTCAAACATTCGATCAGATCCGTCGTGATGAGCTCAACCGGTTTCTGGCCCGATATCCCGATCTTTCCCCACCGGTTCGAGGGGCGTTGGAGGAGATGACGAACGGGATGATCCACAAAATGCTCCATGGACCGATCGTCCAGTTGCGCAAACTGTTTGGATTGGATCCCTCATGAAAGACCGTTTGATCACGGCGGTGCGGCGGGCCCGTAAGAATGCGTATAGCCCTTATTCCAACCTCAAGGTAGGGGCGGCGGTGCTGACTGATTCGGGGAAAATATTCTCCTCCGGCAATATTGAAAACTGTTGTTATGCCCTGACGATCTGTGCGGAGCGGGGGGCGCTTTATCACGCGGTGGCGGCGGGGGAGCACCGTTTCAAGGCGTTAGCGGTGACCGCGAATACCGATGAGTTTATCTCCCCCTGTGGGGCCTGTCGCCAGGTGATCTGGGAGCTGGCGGGGGATATTGATATTATTCTGGTGAATCGCAAGAAGCAGACCCGGACGATCCCACTCTCCGCCCTCTATCCTGTCCCCTACAAGAAACAGGCCAAACGCCGACTCCTCAAACATCGCAATCAAACTTAAACTTTTACATGAAGTCTCAAGAGAAAATCCCAATCAGGGCCTTATATTTCTTGACAGTGAAAGAAGGGATTTTATACCAGATGGGGATTGTCATGGGTCCTTAGCTCAGTTGGTTAGAGCGCTACCTTGACATGGTAGAGGTCACAGGTTCGAGCCCTGTAGGACCCACAGGAAAGGGAGAATATGGTCTGTCGTCCCGGTCATGAAAACGATCCGTTAGAAAAGGTCCGCCACTCGGCCGCCCATGTCATGGCATCCGCCGTGCAGGAACTTTTCCCCGGCACCAAGGTCACGATTGGACCGGTGATCGAGAACGGCTTCTTCTATGACTTTGACGCCCCGAAGGCGTTCACACCGGAGGATCTCGTCCAGATCGAAAAAAAGATGGGGGAGATCGTCAAGAAAACGGTTCTGTTCAAGGAAATGACCTTAAGTCGCGAAGAGGCGATCCGCTTTTTCAAGGAGCGCGGGGAGACGTACAAGGTGGAGATTATCGAGGGAATTCCGGCAGGGGAAAAAATCACGCTCTATCAACATGGCAGCTGGGTCGATCTTTGCAAGGGGCCTCATGCCAAATCGACAGGGGAGATCAAGGCCTTCAAACTTCTTTCCGTCGCTGGGGCTTATTGGCGAGGGAGTGAGAAGAATAAAATGCTCCAGCGGATTTACGGGACCGCTTTTTTGAACGAGAAGGATTTGGAGGAATATCTCCACCGCCTCCAGGAGGCAGAGGCACGGGATCACCGGAAGCTGGGGAAGGAACTTGATCTGTTCAGCACGATGGATGAGGAGGGGGCAGGGCTGGTGCTGTGGCATCCGAAGGGGGCGAGGATCCGGAAGGTGATTGAGGATTACTGGCGCGAGGCGCATCTGCAAGGGGGGTACGAGATCCTCTTCACGCCGCACCTGGCGAGGCGTGATCTCTGGAAGACCTCCGGCCATCTTGATTTTTACAAGGATTACCTCTTTCCCCCGATGAAGTTGGAGGAGGCGGATTATCAGTTGAAGCCGATGAATTGCCCGTTTCACATCAAGATTTATCAGAGCCGGCTTCGGAGTTATCGGGAACTGCCGTTCCGCTGGGC
>CAYYFU010000008.1:8990-13873 GCA_964471095.1 uncultured Pseudomonadota bacterium | reverse complement strand
GCCGGCGGTAATAAGCGGACTGGACTCCCGCCCCTTCGGGAAAGAAGGGAGGATATCCCGGTCCTGATCGAACATTTTTTCAACAAACATGCCTTGCGGCGCAGGTTCCGGTTCAGCCTCCCTGCAATCTCGGTCATCCAGTCCTATCCATGGCCCGGCAACATCCGGGAGTTGGAGAATCTGATCCAGAGTCTGGTGATTCTGATTCCGGACCGGGAGATTACCCGGGAGGATCTCCCGCAGTGGATCTTTGAAATCAGGGGGGCTGTGGGCAATCTTTCCTCCAAGGATTTCCTCCTCCCGATCGAGCGGAGCGGAATGATCCCGTTGAGGGAATACGTCGGAAAGGCGGAGCGGGCCTATATCGAACGGGCGCTGGAGATCGCAAAGGGAGACAAGTCAAAAGCGGCCTCCATTCTGAACATGAGCCGGACGAGGCTCTACGAACGGTTGAAGGGATGGGAGACATCAGAAAATTGAATGGGTTGGGTGGGTTGAG
The DNA here is from genome assembly GCA_964471095.1 of uncultured Pseudomonadota bacterium. Lineage (GTDB taxonomy): Bacteria > UBA10199 > UBA10199 > JACPAL01 > JACPAL01 > CAYYFU01. The sequence continues at coordinate 13,374 of CAYYFU010000008.1, read as the reverse complement.
GAAATGAACTTGGTCGGTGAAATTGATTATTGCAGTCAGGTTGGAAGCGTTGCTGTCGCCACGTTGCTAAGCGGGCAAAGGATTCTCGAATTTGTCGAGGACGGGGCGTACTTTTTGGCGAGAAAGACAGGCTCAAACGAGAACCTGACAAAAATAGCAGCGAAGTGCTCAGCTTTTCAATTTTCACGGAGGGGGCAGTTTTGGATAGGGGCTCTTGCAACACCGGGGATGCTTTGGGGAGGGGGCAAGGCGTTGCTTCGACTTGCCACCGGGAGAAGCGAAGATCACTTTGGGGATTCAAGAGCATGTGTGGATCTTCTTCTTGGCCTTGGCAGTCTGCTTCTGTTCCGAGGGACACTGAAAAGCCCCCTATTGTTAGCCAGAAGACTGCAGTTGGACCATGCCCGGCGAATGGTTGCGGGGCTAAACTTATTATTCGATGGCATTGAGCTATTCAGACTTAGGTCAAGAGGAGGTAGTACAACAGATGTCGCACTTCACATGTGGTTTATGGCGGCATTTAATCTCGATCGAGGAGGTAGGACGATGTTTAGAATCAAAGGAGAATCTATGAACCGCGTTGATATAAAGGCAGTTCCGCCTGAATCAAAGACAGGTACGGAGTATTTTCGGCAGGTCGTGGCCGCGGAGTATGACGAGGAAGTGAGAAACATGATCCACGACTACGATGCGATGCAGGAGGGAATCTTTGATGCGATTCCCTTTGGTCCCCAGGCAAAAATCAAGATTCTAGATCTTGGGATGGGAACGGGAAACCTCACTGAATTGCTCCTGAAACGTTTTCCGAATGCCACGGTTACTGCGGTTGAACTCTCCCCAGATATGATTCAACTTGCCGGGAAAAAGCTCCGGCGGTTCGGGAATAGACTCCAGATCGTCGAAGGAGATTTTACGAAGGTACCCTTACCTGAGGCGGAGTACGACGTGATTGCCTCTTGCATGTCGCTTCATCATATCGCCTCTCCGGCGGAGAAAACGGCTTACTACGCACGCCTTCGTCAGGCATTAAAACCGGGCGGCGTATTGAGTCTCAGCGACCCGATCAAGGGAGAAAACAAGTATCTTGATGAACGCTACCGGGGGAAAATGATTGAGTACATCAAGGCCCATTATCGTCATGCGGAATGGCTCCTCCAGCATGAGCGTGAGGAGGATTTCCCGGAAAGGGTTTCCGATCATCTGAAATGGCTTGTGGAAACGGGGTACAAAAATCCCCATCTGGTCTGGCAGAGGTGGAATTATGCGGTCATTGCGGCTGAAGCCTAAATGGCAATTCATTTTTCTCGTTTTTCTTCTTGCCATTCCTGGCACAGGTTTTGCCAAGAATATTAACGGGAAAGAAGTGATTATCGTCAGCAGTTATCACCCGGAATACTTGTGGGCCCAGTTGGTAAACGCCGGAATGGTAACGGCGCTGACGGGCCGCCGTTACTCAAGTTACATTTCAAAGGAACTGTTAGATAGCGTCAAGGAATTTGAGGATTCCATTTATTGGATGAGAAGCAAGTATTTGACGACTGATGCGGAAAAGAGAAAGGCCGCGGAACCGATCATCAAGGCCATTGAGGAGCGAAAACCGGACATCGTGATCGTCGCTGACGATAACGCTACCTCGTTTATTATTCCGCATTTCCTCAACACTGATATTCGCTTTATTTTTTGCGGTGTGAATGGCGATCCGAGAGACTATGGGCTTGTTTCGACGGAGACAAAAAAAGTGGGCAATGTAACAGGTCTTTTGGAAAGGTATCCTTTCAATGAATTACTGACCCTCATCAAGAGGACGGTGCCTGAGCGATCCGACCTTTATGTCATGTATGATGATACCGAAACAGGCCAGAAGATCATGCAGGATTTTAATAGGACGATCCAGACGGAAAATACAAAAAAATTGCTTAAGACATTGGGCCTGAACGTCAGGAGACAACTTATCTCGAACGATTGGGAGGAATGGAAACGTTTCATCGAGTCAATACAGAATGATCCCAAGGCAATTTTATTCGTCCAGACCTTTTATGCAACCCGGAACAAGCAGAACAAGGTTGTCGATTATACGGAAGTCGTAAAGTGGATCCGAAGTCACTCCCGGGTGCCGGAGTTTGGTCATAGCGGATTTCAGATTAACCTCGGATTTATGGCAACGGTAGGGACCGATGCCGCGATTCACGGTTATGAAGCAGGGACCATGGCGACGAAGTTAATCCATGATGTCCCGATTGCCGATCTGCCGATCAGCATTCCAGCTTACACGTCAATTAACGTCAATAAAACACGGGTCAATGAATTGAAGGTTCAGATCCCATTTGACATATTAAGTAGCGCCTTTGTGTACGAGGATCCGCAAGGATGAATAATTACGTCTTGAGAAACCTGTTTCTGTTCGTCGGTGTCGTGTTCTTCTCCATTCTGGTGTTGGGTGCCGTTCAGTTTTTTTCCATTGACCGTGGGAGGATCGCCAAGGAGAGGCAGGAGCTTGAACAAATTAATGAAAAATTCAAGGCGGCCGTCCCTAATATCATTCAGGAAAAGTTTACACTGATCGATTTTTTGACCAATACCTCCTATCCGGCGATTGCCATTACTTTCCGGATGAACCAGCAGTTTAATGCGGCGATCGACCAGCTGGACATGGGAAATGAGAAGATGGGGATCCTGCTTTTTGATGCCCAGAAGAATCTTATTTCTCAGAAGAATGTGGATCCATCTTCTGTTGATCAGTTAGTAAAGCACGTTGATTTATATCTCCGTTCGCCTTTTTATCAAGACGGCACCTACGTGACTTACAGCAGGCCGGTTACGGCAGTAGGGTCTGGAGAGACCGTCGGCCATTTGTTGGGACTGAAGCCGGAGAAATCAGTCTCGGACGCCCTTCAAGCAAGTTATCGGGAGGCAACACTGAATCTCAGTCATTTCAAGCCGACAGTTGAGGTAACCTTTTTAACCCAGGTGTCCAGCACCGAAGACCAAAACGCTCCGCTCCGGCAGAGTGTGACGGCGAAATTCAGTTACACGAATCCAGCATCCTCTTTTTTCAGTTCCCTTCGTCGAGGTTTCCTCCAAATCTTCCTTGTTGCAAGCACGATTCTGACCCTGTTCACTTATCTTCTTTGGAAGAGTCTCAAGAAACCGGTGGAGAGACTCCTTGGGATTGTTTCCCATGTATCTCGTGAAGGCGAAGATACCTATAAGGGCCCGTTGCCGTCGGACAGTCTCTTTCGCAAAATTGCCGATGCCCTTCTCGCCATGCACCGCCACCGAACACAGCTTGAGCGTGAAAAACGCAAAAAAGAAGTCGCTGAGCGGATGGCGGGAATCGCGTTGAAGGTCGCCCACGATATCCGAAGCCCGCTTTCCTCATTGGAGACCGCCACTCGATTCTTCGGCAAAGTGCCGAGTGTAGAAGGAGCGTTTCAGGACCACCTCAATTTACTTCAATTGAGTTCCAGGCGTTTAAGATCGATTGCCGACGATCTTCTCTTAAGCCATGACAATCAAGCCCGCTCCAGCAAGTCGATCTTTTCGGTCCACCCTATCCTTGACGAATTGATCGGGGAGTACTCATCTCAAAAAACCGGCAGGGAATTGGTATTCAGAAAAGAATACGAGGGAGCTATCCCCTGTGTCGGCTATCGGGACCGCCTGCAAAGGGCCTTTGGGAATATCATCAAGAATGCGGTTGAGGCGATCAATAAGAGCGGGACCATTACGCTCAAGACTTGGACAGATAGCAATTATGGTATCATTTCGATCTCCGATACCGGTTGTGGCATGTCTCCCGATAAACTTTCAGAGGTCCTCAAGGGTGGGTATACCGAGGGGAAGAAGGACGGTCATGGAATCGGGATGGTGGTGGTTCGAGAGACCGTTGAGGACCATGGGGGGGTTCTCGAGGCCGAGTCAACACCGGGTCAAGGGACGACCTTCCGGATCAAACTTCCGCTTCCTGATTCGGCGGCAACGCGGGGTATTCCGGTCACCGATCAGTGGAGCGGCTACTTTGAATTGGATTTAAGACCTAACGAGAAAATTATCGTGATCGATGACGAACCCTCGGTACGATTTCAATGGGAATTGCTTTTAAGAGAGAAGGGATTTGTCGCTTTGGCCTATGCTTCGTATGAAGAATTTGAAAGAGATTTTCAGGAAACAGGAGTTCGGAGCGCCATTGTTGATTACCATTTTGAAAACAGCAAATTGAATGGGATTGAGGTCATCAAGAGATTAAAGGGAAGAGGGTTGACCAATCTTTATCTCTGTACCGCCGAATACTGGAAGCCGATCATTCAGGAACAGGTAAGGGATTTGGGGATTTCAATTTGCCCCAAACCGATTCCGAAGATTGTTATCAAGCAGGAAGGGGCAT